>JBBACU010000412.1:0-2512 GCA_041656815.1 Proteiniphilum sp. | reverse complement strand
TGGGCATCACCGGCACCTGGCTGTTGAAAGCCGGCACGATAATAACGCCGGTCGACTCGAACTCGCCGGCCGCGATGATCAACTGCTCCATGGTGTCGCGACAGAGTTTCCTGACCTCCGGGTCGGTAGAAAGAATGAATCCATCGAACCCCGCGCAGACCGCGCTCACCTTGATGTTTCGCCCCGCCAGGGCGTCCTTGAACTCCTGCTTCCGGGCGAGCAATGGCTTGCCGTGCGGTTCAAACCCCACGATACCATGCGCTTCCATGAAGTCGAACTTCTCGTTCAAGTCCGCTCCCGGGGCATTCCCTTCCTGAAAGGAGATATTCAGCTTCACGTCGTTGGAAGCCCGTTTATTCTTATCGTTCGCCGAAGCAAACGACGAACACCCGCCGACGGCCACCGCGGCCGTGCCGGCGAGGGTTGTTTTAATGAATTTTCTTCGATCGAGTGTCATGATCTTACCATTTTATCTATTTACCACTTCCCGGGACCGGTACCGTGAAACCCGACATGTCCATTTGTCCTATCTGCAGGTCGGCCGGAGTATAATCGAGCGCGGAAGCCGTCATAGACTCCCAGGTTGTTTCCTGTCCCGTGTAAGCCGACTCGCGCCCCATGATGGCCGCCATGTTTGAGACCGCTGTCTCCGATGCTTGCTCGATGGGCTGGTTGCCCCGGATGCAGTTAACAAGATTCACGTGCTCCAGGGTATAGGGATCAATTTGCTGGAAATTTGCTTTTTCCGCGTCGTAATCGAACTTCCAAATCTCGTTGCCTTGGTTATCCACGATGCGGCATCCTCCCTCGGAGGTCCAATATCCTTTCGTTCCTTGGATAAACTCGCTCACGTTATTGGCACATCCGTCAATTTGGCGGCACATGCTATGCAAGTGGATGCCGTTCTCCATGGTAAAATCGATGCTAAAGTTGTCGTATTGGTCGCCTGTGATACGGCGTTGCCTCGACCCGAATCCTACCGCCTTGGCCGGTCTCAGACCCGTGAACCACGTGAACACGTCGATATTATGCACGTGCTGCTCCACGATATGGTCTCCGGAAAGCCACTTCCAGTTTACCCAATCGCGCACCATGTACTCAAAGTCGTTCCATTGGGGTTGGCGATCGCGGTACCACAACATGTTTTGGTTCCAGTATACAACGCCTCCGGTGATTTCGCCAATGGCGCCGTTCATGATCTGTTGGTATGACTCAACGTAGCTGCGCTGGTGGTGACGTTGCGTACCGGTGACCACGCTCAATTTTTTTGCTTCCGCTTGGCGTGATGCCGCCATGATGGTGCGATATCCCACGGGATCCACGCAGATAGGTTTTTCAAGGAAGCAGTGCTTGTTCTTATCGACCGCGTACTTGAAATGTTCTGCCCTGAAAAACGGGGGAGTACAGTCTATCAACACGTCGATATCACTATCAATCACCTGCTTGTACGCGTCTAATCCCACGAATCGTTTATCGGCTGCTATCTCAATATCGTACTCCTCTTTTAGTTTTGTGGCCAACCCATCCACCCTATCTTGGAGCACGTCGCCCAACGCCACCACGGTCACCCCGTTGGCCGCGTTTAAAAAGTTGATGGCCGCGCCCGATCCCCGTCCGCCACAGCCCACGACTCCGGCCTTTAACTCTTTGCCGTCGGCAGCTAGATCGGGTAGATCGGGGATGTAGTAACTACCCGGTTCCCGGAGGGGACTATTCCCGGATTTACGGCTGTTTGTCCCCCCGCTGCAGGATGCCAACACCCCGGCCGAGCCGGTACCGATTACCCCGACAGCGCCTGCCACGGCAGATGTCTTCAGGAAGTTCCTCCTGGTTACTTTGTTTTCTTTCTTCATTTGATTTGCTTATTTGTCTGTTAGGTATTCTATTCAATGCACAACGAAGAGCGACAAGAGGTTTTTATGGAGCGAGCGCTGTATCCGGCTCGCACACTACCCGGAATCCAATCCCCTTCACGTCTGAGTACCACCAGATACTCTTCGGTTGTTGCGGATCGGTACGCATCCAGTCGTCATGCCGCGTATAATCACGGCTCGCGCTACGCACGTCGGCCGCGTCGGAGGAGTAGTGTCCTCCCCGCACCACCCAGGCGTCCCCTTTTGTCACCAGCGGGTCACGGGTAACGCCCGAGCGCCCCGCGTATGCTTCGGGATCGTACCGGTCTGCCGTGTACTCCATCACGTTCCCCAACATGTTTTTTAGTCCAAAGGGGTTGGGCATCACCTCTGAGGGTGGTTGCGTGCGTCCATTGCTGTTTTTATTGTATATCACGTGGTCCGCGATGACATCGGTCCGCGGTTTGAGTATATCGCGCAGGAAGCCTTGGTCGGAAAATCTTCTCGGGCTGCCCGGAAAAAAGTAGGCTGTCTCCGTACCACCCCGTGCCGCGTATTCCCATTCTGCTTCCGTGGGTAGCCGGTATTTTTTACCGGTTTTTGCCGAGAGCCATTGGCAGAATGTTTCCGCCGCGTAGTGTGTCATAGTGATCGCGGGG
>JBBACU010000411.1:0-2513 GCA_041656815.1 Proteiniphilum sp. | reverse complement strand
TATCCCGGTTTTTATCCCGGTCAACCTGCAACATATCCACGCGAATATCCGGCTCAACCCCAAATTCGATATGCTCTTTTTCCGCATTAAACATCGGGGAGGCCGAAAAACGGATCGACCATCCGTTGGGCAGTTCGGACGAAAAGGGCAAGCCACTGCCCCCTCCTGTTTTGTCTCCAATAACAGTCACGTTAGGGGCGTACTTCATGATGCTCACGAACTCGTTCGTGGCGCTGTAGCAGCCCCGGTTAGCGAGTACCACGACCGGCTTCTGGTAACGCACCCTGTCTGAGCTCTCGACGTATTTTGGATATAACGGTGAAAAATCATCGTGCCCCGGGCCATTTTTATGGGAGATATAACCAATATGGGCGCGCTGGTTAAAAAAGCGGCTGGTCAGCCGTTCCACGTTAGTGAGGCTGCCGCCGCCGTTGCTCCTCACATCGATAATAAGGCCGCGGCATAAAGCCATGCGGTTGAGTACTTGGTCGAGGTTCCCACCACCAATATCATTTGAAAAACTACCATAGTAGAGATACCCCACGTTATCTTCCAGCACTTTATACCGCATTCCGGAAGAGATGTGATAATCGTTCCCGAGATAATATTGTTGTATGGACGCGTCGAAGTTGGCCGGATGATCCTCGTGCCATTGCCAATACCGGGTTACGTCGTGCGAGGCCGAAAGGTTCACGTGTCCATCCTTTAATTCTGCCAGCATCTGTCCCAGCAGCTTAAAGAGGGCATCGCTCCCCATATCCGGGGTCACGCGCGCGCTATAGTCGAGGTAAATAGCATCCCAATCGATCTCCTTGTACTTGAAAAAACAATAATTACGATCCAGGATGGTCCACAGTGCCTCAAAATTACCCTTCGGGTCATTGTCGAACCGCGTACTCATATCATCGCAAGCCTGCAGAAACATGAACTGCAGGATGAACAGCACCACGTATTGTTTTTTAACGTTCATCCACATTAACTTTACACCCTTGCTTCGCGAGGGTAATCATCGTTTTAGCAGTGTTGGACAGGCACAAGAACAAGAAGTTAGCGAGAATTACCCGCAGGGAATTTTCCCCACCCTTCTCGCGTGCCGTCCCCCTTCAAAAGGCGTGTTGAGGAACATCACGAGTATTTCATAAAACTCCTCGTCCGAGAGCATGCGTCCGGGAAGCGAGAGCACGTTGGCATCGTTGTGGGCTCGTGCATAATAGGCCATTTCGGGTGTCCAGCACAATGCCGCGCGAATTCCTTGGTGCTTGTTCATAGTCATGTTAATGCCGTTGCCTGTACCACAAATAGCGATGCCCGGGTAGCACTCACCGTTCTCCACGGCCAAAGCCATCGGGTGGGCATAATCGGGATAGTCGCTACTGTCGGCATTATACGCGCCGAAGTCTTTATAGGGGATTCCTTTCTCCTCGAGCACGCTGATGATGTACTGCTTCGCTTCGAATCCGGCGTGGTCTGATCCCAGCGCGATGGGTTTTTCCGTTCTATCGAATAGAGACATAACGATCTGTTTTATACTATTTTTTTCACCTGCTCGTACACGTTTTGTCCGGTATACCCGAGTTTTTCATCGAGCACCGTATACGGGGCGGAGAACCCGAAAGAGTTCAATCCCCAGACAGCGCCATCGGCTCCTACCAGTCCTTCTAACGTGACGGGAAGCCCGGCGGTGAGTCCAAATTTCTTTACCCCTTTTGGCAACACGGTTTCTTGGTATTCCACGGGCTGTGCCCTGAACACCCCTTCCGATGGGACGGAGACCACCCGCACCTTCACGCCGTCGGCCCGTAGCAGGCTTGCTCCTTCCACGAGCGTGGATACCTCAGATCCCGAGGCCAGCAGTATCACGTCGAAGTTCTCCTCGTCCTCCACGATATAAGCTCCCCTTTTCGCGTTTAGCGCGTCTTGGTAGCGAGACCCCGCGGAAGGCAAGTCCTTTATATTTTGCCGGCTCAATATTAGCCCGGTGGGAGAATTATCGTTTTCGAGCGCCATCTTCCACGCGACCGTGGCCTCGTGCACGTCAGCCGGGCGAAGCACGAGCATGGAATTGCGCCCGCTATGGTTTTGAAGTTTTTCCAGTAATCGTATTTGTGCTTCGTGCTCAACGGGCTGGTGCGTGGGACCATCCTCGCCCACTCGAAACGCGTCGTGTGTCCATATAAAGATGACCGGTGTTTCCATCAGTGCCGCCACCCGGATGGATGGTTTCATGTAATCAGAAAACGCGAAAAATGTTCCACACGCGGGGATAACCCCCCCGTGCAAGCTCATCCCGATGCTCAGGCACGACATGGTGAACTCCGAGACGCCCACTTGCAGGAACGCACCTGAAAAGTCATCCTTTGAAAATGCTTTGGTCTTTTTCAAGAAGCCGTCGGTTTTATCAGAGTTGGAGAGGTCGGCTGATGCCACCACCATATTTTCTACCTCCTCTGCCAGCACGCTCAACACGGTAGCCGATGCGGCACGCGTGGCCGAATCTGATTTTTGTTCAATGG
>JBBACU010000410.1:0-2524 GCA_041656815.1 Proteiniphilum sp. | reverse complement strand
GAGGGATGCTGGGCGCCGAAACCATCCCCGCGTTGCTCTTTTTCATCGTTATCTTTTTTATCCCGGAGAGCCCCCGCTGGTTGGTCGTTAAAGGAAAAGAGACACTTGCCGCGAAAATACTTTCCAGAATTTATACCCAATCCTCGGTGGTCTCTTTCCAGATCAACGAGACCAAACAGATGTTAGCATCGGAAATTAAGTCGGACTGGAAATTGCTCCTCACTCCCAACATTTTCCGTGCCGTGTTGATCGGCTCGGCGATTGCCATACTGGGACAATTCATGGGGGTAAACGCGGTGCTCTATTATGGCCCATCTATCTTTGAATCGAGTGGCCTGTCAAGCGGTGACTCCCTGTTCTACCAATCGCTTATCGGACTGGTAAACATGGGTACTACCGTGTTGGCCCTGTTTATCATCGATAAGATAGGACGGAAGAAGCTGGTTTATTTCGGGGTATCCGGAATGATTGTATCCCTGGTACTAATAGGAGTTTACTTTTTAAAAGGAGAGGCACTGGGTTTAAGCAGCGTCTTCTTGCTGGCTTGCTTCTTGGCATACATATTCTTCACCGCGGGATCGATCAGCGCGGTTATCTTCGTGTTCCTTTCCGAAATGTATCCCACCCGGGTAAGGGGGTTAGCCATGTCAATCGCCGGCTTCTCCTTGTGGGTGGGCACGTATCTCATTGGCCAGCTAACACCTTGGCTTTTGGAAAATGTCACGCCCGCGGGCACCTTCTTCCTCTTCGCGTTCATGTGCATCCCTTACATGCTAATCGTCTGGAAACTGATGCCCGAGACCGCGGGGAAATCACTGGAAGACATCGAGCGTTTTTGGAGGAAAGGTAAAAAAACAAACGGAACCAGATGAGACAAATAAAATATTTCTGGGAAGAAATGCGGATCGACTGGTGAAAATGACCGTACTTTAGAATAGGACAAAACTTCCCAGCCTGAGTTTTCATGTATCTCAAACATTAAGGCTAACAATTTTAAAATTTGGCCTTAATGTTTGAGATTTTGTTTTATATTACACGTAAGCGCCTTTGTGAATCCACCAGTATATTTATTTTCATTACTGTCCGATAAAAACCCATTTTGATTTTATTTCTTTGTAACGGGTTTATTACCAGAGTTTATTTTCTATATTTTCATCATTTTCAAAAGTAAGCCCCCCTGAAAAGGGTTAGCATCTCCAATTTTTGGTCATCCCGTCGCCAATCTCTCCCCGGGTTTTCCAAGAATTTCATCAAGTGCAGGTAATTGAACAGGTGTATCCTGCAAAAAGAGACCAAGTTAGAGAACGCCCAGGGTCGATCCAGTCGCTTTTGGATGACCGTGAGTAACAAGTTCACGATCAAGACGCAATATATCTGTATTTTTATCGCGTTCTCGTTATCTCCCAAGAAGTACTTGAGCGGGAAATTGCCTTTCAGCTGCTTGTAAAGCAGTTCGATCTGCCACCTTATTTTATAAATTGCCGCTACCAAGTCGGCACGCATCTCGAACAGGTTAGTGAGGAACTCGAACTCGCGCTTGAGTTTCCTGTCATAGAAGACAACCTTGCGCAGCCTGAGCTTGCTTTCAACTCCATTCCCCTCCTTGACGGTCACTTCAATGATAGTGTCCTCCAGCACGCCGCTGTGAATGCACTCGTCAATATGGAGTTCTTCCCGCAGTTTATACACGGCATTATCCTTGACGCGGGTAACGAAGCCGGCACCTTTCTCGCCAAAGAGTTTGAATGCTTTATAATCGTTGTATCCCTTGTCAAAGACGTAAATAGTATTGTCGCTCGGGGAGAGCTTGTCCAGCAACATGTGGTCATGGGTGGCGGCGGATGAAAACCAAACCATCTTGGGTGCCGCCTCATCGACATTAATCACGGTGTGCACCTTGATGCCCCCCTTGCGTTTGCCATTGGAGGGAGTTCTGCCCACGCACTTTAAAATATCTTGGAACAGGCTGATAACCGTGCTGTCAAAGATCTCGATTTGTTTGTTTATCACCTGTTTAAACCGGGTGTCCGAGATCACGCGCTCGTACTCCCGGAGCAAATCGTGGTATACACCGGCGAAGAAATCCACGCTCCTGCGCTTGTTCGCGTCCGACAAGGTGCTCCGGTAAGGAATATGCGTCAGCTGGAAATGTCCGGTCTTGCCTGATAACCCGAGCATTGCGCCGGCCACTTCGCGTAGCGAGGAGCATTTGGCGAACACGCAAAACAGCATGCTAATCAGGTGATCCTTGGCTGTAAAACGCTTCACGTAGTGGTCCGCTTTATGCTTTTGGCTGTTTCGGGAAATTATTCTTGTATCGATCATAGAGATGAGCTGTCCGAAAACCGACTGTCCGAAAAAATGTGTACTTTTGTTCATTGTAGTCTTGTTTTGTGATGAATACAAAGCTACAATTATTAGTACGACGGGCAAACTTAAATTTGCCCTCGTACTTCTTTCAAAAAGTTTTTATCGGACAACAGTGATTTCCATATCCGTTTATCAAACTATAGCAAAGTTACTA
>JBBACU010000409.1:0-2538 GCA_041656815.1 Proteiniphilum sp. | reverse complement strand
GCCACGCGTTCATTCCCACACCAAAGGCAACGGGAAACAACTCGTCACGATCTACCCCGTCTTTGTTGTAAAGGTTTTCCAGTACCCACGACATCTCATCGGGCAGATTACCTTCGGCCCCATTATATTTCATATCAAAGTTCTTTTTCATGTAATTTATACCCACTCGAAAGAACGGATCGATATATTTGGAGTCGAAGTATTCGCCCAAGCGCCACTGCAGGCCTGGTCCTACCATGTAAAGGTTTCGTCGCTCGTTGGCGCCATCAATATATTGCTCTGTAAAACCGACCGTTCCCTGCAGGTCAAGGTAAAAATAGGGATTCAGCTCGCGGGCGACGTAGAGGTTAGGGCCTATCACGCTATGACGCAGTTGCATTCCTAATTGATAGGCTTCATCCGCGGGTTCGAAGCGGGTAAAATCTACCCGGCTAAATTGAAAGATAGAACCTCCAACGCCGAACTCCCACGCCCGCTTTACCCTGCCTTCCGCGATCGTTTCTCCCGCGGCAGGGCTATCCTGGGCTCTCAAATGCAAGGATAAGCACAAGAAAGCGCACAGGAGGATGTATATAATGTGATTCATTTTCTTCATACTTTTACGATTCTTTTGACGCGATTATAGCTCAAGCAGCAGATCACCATCCACAGTTATCATTATCTCCACGGTTTGGCGACCATCCTTCTCTGCCCTCAGGAGGAACGTGTACGCCGTGTATGACCGGGGCACCTGATCGGTGGTATACGTACCGTCAGGGTTCTCTGTCAAAACAACCTGATTAGCATGATTAGCTGTCTCCATGGCTCGAACGGTCATACCGGGCATCCCCTTTACGGTAAGCAAGAGGAACTGGTCATCAAAAATGGAAAGGGACCACTCTTCAACAGCCACGGGCACCATTTCGTTGCAAAAACAATCGAACAACTCGTTGATAAACTCTTCGATGGTCTTACCCGAATTGCCGGGGATGGTCTTCCATATTTCGAACAAGATGAAGACATCGCCCCCCTGCAACCAAATCAGGAACTCATCCCAGCTATTGCCACCGGTATAGTCAGACCCGTCTTTATTGGTCATCTCACCCTTATCAACGGCCTCTTTCCATAGGTCATACGCCGATTTCCCATCCACGCCATCGGCACCCCTCGCGGGCACACCGGTATCGATATCGTCTATAAACCAGTTACCATTTTCCCCAATTACGGGGGTAACCCCGCTGACCCCGTCCACGCCTCTCGCAGGAACGCCGGTGTCCAGGTCGTCTATAAACCAGTTGCCATTATTCCCGATAATAGGTACGGCACCGCTTTCACCGTCGCTCCCCTTTAGCGAGTTAAGAAAATCTTCAATGGGAGTCCCGGGATCTTTCCCGTTTACTTCCAGCCATAATTCGAACGCGGATATTCCCGGATCGCCCTTGTCTCCCTTATCTCCTTTAGGGCCGGGGGGAAGAAGTATCTCCAAGCTGTTCTCGCAGCCTACCATCAGCAAAGCCATCACAATGAAGCTGAATAACATTTTAAAATGATTCTTCATAAGAAATTTAATTAATTTATAATACAATATTCAGGACTTTTTAATACAGGAAAAAGACATCCTCGTCGCACGAAAGATCTTCATGCAGACGGGGTAACACCCGCGGCTACCAAGCCATGATTTCAATTTCCTTAACGTTTTGTTAATTGCACCTCAGCCATTTAACTAAATTAGTTAAGTCTCGCGAATATACAGGGAGTCAAACGTCCACAAGCATTTTTTTGCTTACATAATATTACAATTCACGGGGCCAAATGACGTGAATTGGTAACGATATTGACTTTGACACGGTTTCGTGTTTACGAATAAAAATGTTTCCAAGGCATTAAAAAAGGAGAACACTTCCCTGTAACAGGAACATGTTCTCCTTATAAGTTTTGCTCATTTTATTTCATGCCAGAGCATGACGGCAACTTATTCACTCGGCTATATCAAGCGTGGAAACACTCACCCGAGTGTAACTTCTATTTTAAAGCTCTTTAATCTTAATGTTTTGGAACCACACTTCATCGCCGTGGTCTTGCAAGAGGAGGAGGCCCTCTTCGGCATTCCCGAAATTAGGCCAGTCTTTGTACTTGCTGGTTTGGACGATCGCATTCCATTCATCGGTATTTCGTTCGTATTCAAGAAGTTTAACCCCATTCAGCCAATGTTCCACGTGGTTACCTTCCACCACCACCATGGCCGTGTTAAAGAACCCATTGCGGAAAGGTTTGTTCTCGGGAGCCGGAATCAGGTCGTAAAGCGACCCGAGTGTCCGGTTACCGTCTCTCCCCAATTTGGCATCGGGATGCCTTCTATCATCCAGTATTTGAAATTCGCACCCGATCGCCGACCCTTCGCCATCTTTATTCAGGTTGGTATCCACGAAATACTTGATGCCGCTATTCGCGCCTTCAGTAATCCTGAAATCAACTTTCAGCATAAAGTTCTTGTAGGGCCGGGTGGTCACGATATCGCCCCCGTTGGTGGATTCGCCGCCGTCGCTCTTGTGCACCTTG
>JBBACU010000408.1:0-2540 GCA_041656815.1 Proteiniphilum sp. | reverse complement strand
CGGATGCACGGCATCCAAGAACGTGGCGTATATCCAGGGAGCGGGAGAGGATGATACGGAACACGCGCGGTCGACCCCGCTTTACGACGCGCGCATCATGCCAAAGGACTTGCTTACCGTGACGGTGTCGGCAACCGATCCCGAGGCAGTACAACCATTTAACCTGACTGTGCCTACCCGTACAACCGGAGTGACAACCACGTCGCAGCCGCAATTGCAACCCTACCTGGTGGATAACAACGGGCAAATCAACTTCCCGGTGCTGGGTTTAATTACCTTGAGTGATCTCACCAAAAGGGAGGCCGAGGAGAAGATCACCGGATTGCTGACCAGGTACCTCAAGGAGCCGCCGGTAGTGACGGTGAGCTTCGTGAACTACAAGATATCGGTGCTGGGCGAGGTGGCCCGCCCCAATACCTTCACCATCAGCAACGAGAAAGTGAACATCTTCGAGGCGCTGGCCATGGCGGGCGACATGACCATCTGGGGGCAACGCGACAACGTGAAGATCATCCGGGAAGACGCGCAAGGAAACCAGCGGGTGATCCTGATGAACCTGAACGACCGGAACATCATCTACTCGCCATATTATTACCTGCAGCAGAACGACGTGGTATACGTGGAACCCAACAAGACCAAAGCGAAGAACTCGGAGATCGGGAGCGCGACCAATATTTGGCTCTCGGCCACGTCCATCGTGATCTCGGTAGCCACGCTGCTGGTAAACGTGTTAAGAAAATAAGAGTACCGACATTTAGATTTTTTTATCGATAAGTTAATTAAGAATGACCGATATAAACTCCGCGAAGTTGCCCGAGAATGCAGGGGAGAACAACGAAGAGACGATCTCGATCATCGAGATACTGCTTCGTTTCGCACGTTACTGGAAATGGTTCGTGCTGGGGATTGCCCTGGCGCTGACCATCGTTTTTATTTACTTGCGGTATACCACGCCGGTGTACAGCGTGTCGTCGAGCATCATCCTCAAAGAGGCGCGGACCCAACGGCTCGAACCCTCGATAGGGGCGATGGATGGCTTGCAACTGGGCGGCTTGGCCGCGGTGAGCAACCTGGAGAACGAGATCTATATCTTGCAGAGCCGGTCGCTTATCCGCAACGTGGTGAACCGGCTGAGCCTGCACACCTCCTATATCGTGGAGGGGCGCATCAAGAGCACCGACTTGTACAAGGAGAGCCCCGTGATCGTGAGCATGCTGCAAAGTAAACTGGATAGCCTGAAGCAGAATATCACGTTTGATATGAAGGTGGATAATGGCTCCGGGACGGTGACCGTTTCGGGGCTTTTTGATGACGCGCAACTGGATACCGTTTTCACCGTGCTGCCCGCACAGCTCCACACGCCGCTGGGCGACATCAGCTTTACCCGCCGCCCCGGGGCCGAAAACGACAACCGCCAGCTGCAGGTGGTGATCCAACACCCCGAAGCGGTGATCCGGCAATACCGGGGAAGCCTCTCGGTGCAGCAAGCGTCAAGGCAGGCGTCGGTGCGGGACCTCTCCATCAACACGCCGTACCCCGAGAAAGGAAGGGATTTCCTGAACATGCTGGTGGAGGTGTATAACAACGAGACCATCGAGGACAACAAGATGGAGGCATTCAATACCCAGGCGTTCATCAACGAGCGTATCCTGATTATTAACGACGAGCTGAGCGAGGCCGAACGCGACGTGGAGGACTACAAGCGGAGCCAGGGGCTGACCGACTTGCAGGCCGACCTGCAACGAAGCATGCAGATGGGAAGCCAGTACGAACAGCAACTGGTGCAGGTGGAGACGCAGCTGAACGTGGTGAACTCGCTCAACGAGTATATCAACGACCCGACGAACGAGAATAAAACGATCCCTACCAACGTGGGGCTGGAAGATCCCACGCTGGCAGCCACCACCAGCGAGTATAACCGGCTGGTGCTGGAACGGGAGCGTCTGTCGCAGAGCATGACGGACGATAACCCGGCCATGGTGCGGCTGGACGAGCAAATTCGCGGGTTGCGGCAAAACATCAACTCGTCGATCCGCAGCGTGCAGCAGGGGCTGAACATCCAACGGCGCGACGCGCGCAACCAGACCAATATTTACGGCGGGCGCATCGGGAGCATGCCCACCCAGGAACGGGAGTTCATGGAACTTTCCCGCGAACAGCAGATCAAGGCGAGCCTCTTTTTGATGCTGTTGCAGAAACGAGAGGAGAACGCGTTGCAGCTGGCCGCCACGGCCAATAGCGCGAAGGTGCTCGACGAGGCCATCCTCGACGGCAAGGTGTCTCCCCGCTCCATGATCCTGTTGCTGGCGGCTCTGATGCTGGGAGTGTTGATTCCCGCCGGGATCATCTACCTGATGGATATCCTTCAATACAAGATTCGTACCCGGGCCGACGTGGACAGGGTGTCGAAAGTGCCCGTGCTGGGCGAGATCCCGGTACACGACGAGGACGACAACGTGGCGGTGCTCGAGAACGAGACGCGGCCCATCGACGAGGCGTTCCGCATGGCGCGTACCAACCTGATGCTTACCTTGGGGTCG
>JBBACU010000407.1:0-2542 GCA_041656815.1 Proteiniphilum sp. | reverse complement strand
AGACATGCAGTGACAGTTGAATTTTCCCGTCAAGCTAAGTGAGCAGTGCCGAACTTGTTCGAGTAATGCCATAGCGAGGGAAAATCTAACTTTGGTGAATTTTCCCGTCAAGCTAAATGAGCAGTACCGAACTTGTTCGAGTAATGCCATAGCGAGGGAAAATCTAACTTTAGTGAAATATTCAGCTATAAACACGATTAAATCGCATACGATATGTATACACTCCTGACAATTGAAACATCCACTCCCGTCTGCTCCTGTGCCCTTTCGCGCGATGGCGAGGTACTGATCCGGAAAGAGAACCACGAGGGACAATCGCACGCGTCGCAGTTGGGCCTCTTTGTGCATGAAATCATGGAGTATGTCCGGGAACAAGGGATGCGGCTCGACGCGATTGCCGTGAGTAGTGGTCCCGGCTCGTATACCGGCCTCCGGATTGGCGTGTCGGAAGCCAAGGGATTGAGCTACGGGCTCGGCATCCCGCTTATCGCGATCCCCACCGCGCGTGTCATGGCATCGATGATGAAAGACAGGGTGAGGGAGAACGAGCTGCTCTGCCCAATGATCGATGCCCGCCGCATGGAGGTGTACGCTACCTTTTTTGACTGTTCGTTGAACGTGGTTCGCGAGACTTCGGCCGATATCGTGGACGAGAATAGTTACCTCTACCTCTTGGAAAAACAGCCTGTCGTATTCTTTGGCAACGGGGCCGCGAAGTGCCGCGACGTGATCACCCATCCCAATGCCCGGTTTATCGATGACATCCATCCTCTCGCCCCGGGAATGGTGCCGCTCGCCGAGGAGGCATTCCGAAACGGGGACTTCGTGGACTCGGCCTATTTCGAACCCTTCTACCTGAAAGAGTTCGTGGCTACCATCCCGAAAAACAAGGTGATCGATCCAAAAAAGTGATTCCCTCACGGTGCTCACTCTTGCCCTGTAACTTCTCACGTGCCATCTTGGGATGCGCTGTCTCTCTTAATAACGGGCGGCTCACGGTGCCAACCGCTGTTTGCTCCAACCCTCTTCGGTTTTATAGTAGGCCACCCGGTCGTGCAACCGGCTGGGACGCCCTTCCCAAAACTCCACCGCCGTGGGGCGAACCAAGAATCCCCCCCAGTGCGAGGGCCGAGGCACCGGTTGGCCGTTGAATCGTTGCTCCTGTTCCGCTTGCAGCCGGTTCAATTCTTCCCGTCCTTTCACGATCTTGCTTTGAGGTGACACCCATGCCCCGATCCGTGCTCCCAAGGGGCGCGAGTTAAAGTATTCGTCCGATGCTTCGGCCGATAATTTTTCCACCCTTCCTTCTACCCGTACCTGGCGTTGAAGGGTATGCCAGTCGAACACCAGCGCGGCATAGGGATTGGCAAGCAGTTCTTTTCCCTTTCGGCTCAGGTAATTGGTGAAGAAGACAAACCCCTCCTCGTTCAGCTCTTTCAACAAGAGCACCCGGGCCGAGGGTTTCCCGTCGGCGGACGCCGTTGCGACTGTCATCGCGTTCGGCTCGGCCAATCCTGCCGCGATCGCGTGATCCATCCACTCGTTAAATACCACCAGCGGGTCCGAAGCCATCTCCGCTTCATTCAGGCTCCCGGCATCGTACTCCTGTCGCATTTCACTCAATTGACTCATCCTGTCGTTGTTCTAATTTAATTTGGAAACTGCTTTTTAATTTTACGAGAAATTATATTGCCCGTATTTCTTCCACTCTTTCATCTTGTTTTTTGCCCTTTTTCGCGCCTTCGAATTTTCATTTCTTTCAAGTAGCCCGGTATATTTCAATGAAAATCCACATCCATCAAAAAATTGCTGAAAAACAATGGATGAAAAAAATCAAAACAGTTTCTTCGTAATTCTAATTTCGTTTTGTGTCGCGTTTACAGCTAACTTTAGTGAAATATTTAGCTGTATGGCCACTTGAATAATCAACTTTTACAAATATAACGACTGCTTGCGGCTTTGTACAACCTGCCGCCCGTTAATAATGCGTAAAAACAATTTGAGAGAATGTCTCCTTTTCGTATCTTCGCATATTCATATACCCCGTAAACAGAGCAGATGATACGAGCGGAAAAAATTTACAAAAGCTTTGGCCCGCTTCAGGTGCTGAAGGGAATCGACTTGGAAGTACAGAAGGGCGAAGTAGTCTCTATCGTGGGGCCGAGCGGTGCCGGCAAGACCACTTTGTTGATGATCATGGGGACCCTTGAAAAAGCCAACTCGGGAAAAATATTTATCGATAACCACGAGTTGAGCACCCTCGGCGAGAAAAAACTGTCCGCCTTCCGGAACAAGCACATCGGCTTCGTGTTCCAGTTTCACCAGCTGCTGCCCGAGTTTACCGCGCTCGAGAACGTGATGATTCCCGCGCTGATAGGCCGGTCGAAACATGTTGAGGCAGAGAAAAGGGCCAAAGAGCTCCTGCAACTAATGGGCCTCTCGGAACGTATGGAGCACAAGCCGGCCGAGTTGTCCGGGGGCGAGAAACAACGGGTGGCGGTAGCCCGGGCGCTTATCAACGATCCCCTGGTGGTGTTCGCCG
>JBBACU010000406.1:0-2542 GCA_041656815.1 Proteiniphilum sp. | reverse complement strand
TGTCGATTACCACGTCCAGCAATGCAAAAGCCACGTAATCGGCTCCTAACGACGTAAAGCGTTGATTGTGTTTCCTGACGCGTTCTCTCACGGGATGGAATAAATCGCTCTCCTCTTCCTGGAAAGTGATCAGCAGGTTATCCATTACCACGAGGCCCAGGTTGTCCACGGATACCTTGTCCATTTTCTCGTTAAGTTCCATCATCTTGATGGTAACAAAAAAACCACGGTCAAACTCTTCCATGCCGGGGCGTGTAGCCGGCTCCATCACGTCCGACAGGATATCAGCCGGGATCTGGAGAACATTCCCCAGCTCTTCCATCAACTTCTCATCGTGCAAGCCGTCAACATTTAACCAGCGGAGCGTATCGGAATCCTTGTGAGGCAGTAGTTCATCCACCGAGTGGATGGGGACTTCACGCGCGTTTTCGAGGTCGATATCAAAAAGGGTCATTCTCACCTCTTTGGAGCGATGCCGGCCGCGGAACTTTAGTTCGTACGGTGAAAGCCCGATATCTTCTTTCCGTTTCTCCATATTCTATTTCTTTAAAATCTTTCAGGCATCCGGGATATTTCGCGTGAATCCTATTGATCAAGTGTCTTTACTTGTAATGGAACTTCTCAAGATGTACTGGATGAAGCTGTAAATTCCGGCGTTCCTCTTCCAAATCAAACGTTCTTTGCAAACGTAACCAAAAATCGGCTTTTCCTCCAAAAACAGCTTCAATTCTCAGCGCAATATTGGGAGTAATTCCTCCTCGTCCATTCACTATTTTAGACAACGTTAAACGACTTACTTTCAACATACCTGCTGCTTCGCCAATAGTTTTGCCGGTGGGTTTAATCACTTCTTCAAGCAAGATTTCTCCCGGATGAACGTGTATATCTTGATGTTTCTTCATAATCGCTTTTAATGATAATCTATAAAATCCAACTCATAAGCAGCACGGCTTACATTATCGAATCGAAAAATAATTCGCCAGTTTCCCGATACATCCATCGCCCAAAACCCTTTCAAATTGCCTTTTAATTGATGTGGACGAAGAAATGGCAAACCCTGTAAATCATCAGGGACCGCTTCCAAAGCATCAATTATCGTCAATATTCGCAGAATTTTTCCGACTAAAGCAGCTGGAAGTTTACTCCTGTCTCCTTTCGTCCATAATATTTTTAATCCTTTATGCTGTATGGATTGTATCATTTTGCTACAAATCGAATACTGCAAATATACAGTATTTATCTGGATAAGAAAAGAGAATTATCGATTATCACATGCGGTTGATTTCGCTTTCTCCCGCACCGTTGCCCTTGTACCGGCTGCTGGCCTTGTTGAACTTGTAGCGTACTGTTAATTCAAGCTCCCGGGTATCCCACTTGGAAAATTGGTAGAGGTCAAGCCTGTCGTTATAGGCGAAGATGCCCATCCGTTGGCCGTGCCGGCTTTGCTCAGCACCGTGTTCTCCACCGATGCCACCAAGGCGTCGTCGCGGACCCGTATACGCAGAAGATCCCCGTTGACCACCACCTCGCCCAGCAGGGTTGTATCGGGGTGCAACAACACCTTTTGGTCCGGTTGGGCCGGCACCGTGCTCGTTTGGTACCCGATAAACGATACCTGGACGATTGCATCGGAGTGGAATCGTGCATCAAGCGAAAATTCACCTGCCCTGTTGGTGATGGTTCCGGCGATTAATACCGAGTCGGGAAGGGAGTAGAGGGCACGTTGGCAAATTCCACGGAGTTGCTGTCCGTGTCCATAACGATGCCCCTTGATCTGGGCGTGAAGTGGCAGAAGGAGGCCGATAAGGAGGAACGAAAAAAGGATTCTCTGTTTCATATTGCTTTTTTCGTGATAAGACATCCATCGTGCTCGCGTGTTTACAAAAAAATGATCCGCTCCCCTCCCCCTTTATGTGAAACGGGGTTGGGAAGCGGATCGTAAGTATAAAATTTACCGGGTCGTTACTCGGCCATCAGCACGTTCATGATGTCGCAGGCCGACTTGGTGACGGAGCTGCCCGGCCCAAAGATGGCGGCCACCCCGGCACGATACAGGAAGTCGTAATCCTGCGCGGGGATCACTCCCCCGGCGATCACCACGATATCGGGACGCCCCAGTTGTTTGAGTTCCTCGATCACTTGCGGTACCAGCGTCTTGTGGCCGGCGGCCAAGGAGGAGATCCCCAGCACGTGCACGTCGTTCTCCACCGCTTGGCGAGCTGCCTCAGCGGGAGTCTGGAACAACGGCCCCATGTCCACGTCGAAACCGCAATCGGCATATCCCGTGGCAACCACCTTGGCACCGCGGTCGTGGCCGTCCTGCCCCATCTTGGCCACCATGATGCGGGGCCTGCGCCCCTCTTTTTGGGCAAATTGGTCGGTGAGCGCGCGGGCCTCCTCGAGGGTCGCGTCGCCTTTTGATTCGGATGAATACACGCCTGATATAGTTCTGATTACTGCATTATAACGTCCCACTACTTTCTCGCACGCGTCGGAGATCTCCCCCAGCGTGGCCCGTACGCGGGCCGCCTCCACGGAGAGT
>JBBACU010000405.1:0-2552 GCA_041656815.1 Proteiniphilum sp. | reverse complement strand
CCTGCATTGAGCATCTCGCGTAATAATCCCAAAGATTCTATCGCTACCCGAAAGTACGCGATCTTGTGTGACGATGGCGTGGATGGGGCCGCGTTGATAAAAATTAAACAAGCGTTGCTGGACGCGGGTGCCATGGTACGCGTGGTGGCATCGCACCAAGGTGCGCTGCAGCAAACGGGAGAGAGCTTGGACAGGGAGGTGTCGGCGGATGACAGTGTGCTGACCACCTCTTGCGTGTTGTTTGACGGGATCGTGGTACTCAACGGATCGGGCGAAATGGTAGACTCGATGGAATCGGACCCCCGCTACAAGGAATTCGTGAAAGATACCTACAAGCATTACAAGCCCATTGCCGTGTACGGGAACGCGGCCGGGTTCGTGATGAATGCCATCGGCGACGACCTCACGGTTGAAGAAGGTATCGTGAAGGATGGTACTCCCGAGGAGGTAATAGAGGCCTTTAAACAGGGCAGGTTCTGGAACCGGTAGACAAACTCGTTTGGATGATGTCGTCGCGAGAATTGAAAATCGAGGAGCGAACGCGATCAAATTATCTAAGTTTACTGAACTATGCCATGGCGAAGAATAATCTAACATTAGTGAACTATTCTGTTAAGCCAGATGAGCAGAGCCAAGCTTGCTTGAGCTATGCCATGGCGAAGAATAGTCTAACTTTAGTGAACGTTAAACAAATACAAAGAATTATATTCTTCCCGGAGTATCGAAACATTCACGAAAGAGGCTTTGTTTTATGTATAGAGCCTCCAATAAAGGAACTCTACAAAAATTATCAATTATGGACAAGTTACGATTTAAAGGAAATTGGAACGAACTGAAAGGGCGTGCCAAACAAGAATGGGCCGATCTGACGGACGACGACCTTCTGTATGAAGAAGGAAAAGAAGACGAGTTGCTTGGAAGAATCCAAACAAGAACAGGAAGAACCAAAGACGAAATCAGGGACTGGTTCGACCGCCAGATGGACCGACTCTAAATTAAATCACGGGTAATTGTCACCACGGCAATTACCCGTTTTGCAATCATGTAAAAAACAAGAACGGTATGACTACAGCAATCTACTATGACCACACCTCATGCATCGATGCCTGCCTCCTTTGCGCGTCCGCGTGCAACCATTGTGCATCCGCGTGCACGATGGAGGAAGACGTTAAGATGATGGCCCGATGCATTCAGACCGATATGGAGTGCGCGGCTATCTGCTATGCCGCAGCCGAACTAATGAGCCTTGGGAGCGATAAAGCCAAGGAGGTATGCTTGATTTGCGCGGAGGTATGTGACAAGTGCGCGGCTGAATGCGAGAAGCATGACCATCACGACCACTGTCGGGAATGCGCGGTGGCCTGCCGCAAATGCGCGGAAGAATGCCGTGCCATGGCCGCTGCCTAACCGGTTTACAAGCCATGAAATCAATCTGGAATGGGGCCATCGGGTTTGGCCTGGTGAATATCCCGGTTAAATTGTATTCTGCCACCGAGAGCAGTTCGTTGGATTTGGATATGTTGGACAAGAGGGATCTTGCCAATATCAAGTTCAAGCGAGTGAATGCCAATACCGGTAAGGAGGTAAAGTGGGACAATATCGTGAAAGGGTACAAGTTGGAAGAGCGTTACATCGTGCTGGATGACGTGGACTTCGAGGCAGCGAGTCCCGAGAAAAGCAAGTTGTTCTCCATCCAGCAATTCGTGAACGAGGAGGAGATCGAGAGCCTTTATTTTGAGACCCCCTACTTCTTGGAACCCCAAAAGCATGGCGAGAATGCCTACAAACTTCTCTTGGAAGCCTTGAAAAAGACCCGGAAAGTGGGGGTGGGAACCTTCGTGCTCCGCAATAAGGAGTTATTGGGAATCGTAAAGCCTTACCGAGAAGTGCTTATTATTAATACGATTCGCTTCCCGGAGGAGTTGAGGGAGTACGACGAATTGAAAGTTCCGGCAGGCAACGTGAAGCCGGGCGAATTGAAACTGGCGGTATCGCTGATCGAGCAAAATTCCGAACCGTTCAACAGCGAGCAATATGAAGACGCGTATACTGCCGACCTCCTGAAAATTATCCAGCAAAAGGCAAAAGGGCGGAAGCTGAAGGTTGCCAAAAAAGAGGAGGCGCCGGATAGTGCCGTCGACCTGATGGCGAAGCTGAAAGCGAGCCTTGAAGAATCCCGTAAGAAGGTTTCATAAAATCATCACCTCCTATGAAAAGCCAGTCGAAACACCTCACGAAAGCCAGTCATGAACCGCTTGAAGCCTACAAAAAGAAGCGTGATTTTACCAAGACTACCGAACCGGTGGGCGAGGCGATTGCTTCGAAGGACCGGTTGCGCTTCGTGGTACAACGGCATGCGGCCCGGAGGTTGCATTACGACTTCCGGTTGGAGATGGAGGGCGTGCTCAAGAGTTGGGCCGTGCCGAAAGGACCCTCGCTCAATCCCTCGGACAAGCGACTGGCGGTGATGGTGGAAGACCACCCCTTTTCTTATCGCACCTTCGAAGGCACGATTCCCAAGGGAAACTACGGGGCGGGCGAGGTGTCGATAT
>JBBACU010000404.1:0-2553 GCA_041656815.1 Proteiniphilum sp. | reverse complement strand
CAATTACTCGCGCGACCCTATCGGACCGGATACACGAGATCCCCGTTTTAACAGTCGATCCATGTACATGAACACTCACGTAAACGAGGTAGAGAAATGACAACACTCTATTTGATCTTTACCATTATATCGGCAGTGGCCATCCTGCTATTCATGGTACTAAAGCTAAAGATGAGTGCGTTCATCGCGTTGTTGATTACCGCCATTTACGTGGGAATCATCACCGGAATGCCGCTCCGCGATATCACGGCATCCATTCAAGAGGGAATGGCCGGGACACTCGGATTTGTAGCGACCGTCGTGGGATTAGGAGCCATTTTTGGACAGATGCTGGAGAGTTCGGGAGGGGCCGAATCCCTCGCCGATTACCTCGTGAAGAAGTTTGGGAAGGGGCGCGCACCTTGGGCCATGGTCGTGACCGGGTTTATCGTGGCTATCCCTGTTTTTTTTGACGTGGGATTTATCATCCTCGTGCCTCTTGTCTACGCGCTATCTCGTGATACCCGCCGCTCGTTACTCTATTATGCCATCCCGCTGCTTGCCGGTCTCGCCGTCACCCATAGCTTTATCCCCCCCACTCCCGGCCCGGTAGCGGTGGCCGATATTATTGACGCGCAACTGGGATGGGTTATTATCATGGGATTTATCCTCGGTATTCCCACTGCCGTCATCGCCGGACCGATCTTCGGGAAGTACATCTCCCAACGGATACATTTGGCTCCCCCACGTGTTGAGGAGGCCGAGATGCCTATACTCGGTAAAGATGAGGACAAGCATCCCCCGTTTCGCCTAATTATCGTTATCATCTCCATCCCCCTAATCCTGATCCTCCTCAACACCTTCACCACCGTGGCGGTATCAAAAGGAATCGCGCGGGCATCTATCGTTACAGATATCTTGGAATTTATCGGGCATCCCTTTTCCGCGTTGATCATTGCCACGCTTGCTGCCACCTATTTTTTATGCATTAAAAGAGGAATGGGGAAACAGAAGATTCTCGACCTGAGCACGAAAGCGCTGGCTCCCGCGGGAATTATCATCCTTATTACCGGTGCCGGCGGTGTGCTCAAGCAGGTGTTGATTGACAGCGGTATCGGTCATATCCTGGCAGAGTCGATGGCACGTTCTCCCTTGCCACCCATTCTCTTGGCATGGCTTATTTCTGCCATCGTGAGGGTCACCCAGGGCTCTGCCACGGTGGCGATGATCACCGCCGCGAGCATCATCGCGCCTATTATCACCGAGTTCCAATTGAACGATCCTCAACGCGCGCTGGTGGTGATTGCCATTGCCTCGGGCGCCACCTTGCTGTCGCACGTGAATGACAGTGGATTCTGGCTAGTAGGCAGGTATTTGGGCATGAACGAAAAACAAACATTGCAAAGCTGGACAGTAATGGAAACCATTATCGCGTTTTGTGGATTGGCATTCACGTTGATCGCCAGCCTGTTCTTCTAAGATAACTGCCCGCTAACACGCTGGCTGGTTGATGCAAAGAAACTCAACGGGGATCGCTACAAGATCCCCTGCCCCATCATCGCCTTGGCCACTTTCATGAAGCCGGCGATGTTGGCTCCCTTCACGTAATTGATGTAACCATCCTCTTCGATACCGTACTTCATGCAGTTCTCGTGAATGTTAGCCATGATCCACTTCAACCGCTCGTCTACCTGCTCGGCGGTCCAGCTGAATCGCTCGGAATTCTGGGTCATCTCTAACCCCGATACCGAGACCCCGCCCGCGTTGGCTGCCTTTCCGGGCGCGTACAGTATTTTGTTCTCGTGAAATACCTCGATCGCCTCGGGCGTGCAGGGCATGTTGGCGCCTTCCGACACGGCGATGACCCCGTTCTTCACCATGCTCTCGGCATCGTGTTGGTCGACCTCGTTCTGGGTGGCCGAAGGAAGGGCGATGTCGGCTTTCTCGCTCCACGGGCGAGCACCCGGCACATATTTGCAACCGTATTCCTCGGCGTATTCACGGATACGGCCCCGGTACTGGTTTTTTAATTCCATCACGAAGCGAAGCTTCTCTTCCGTGATGCCCTCCGGATCGTAGATGTACCCGTCCGAGTCGGAAAGTGAAACAGGCACGGCACCCAGTTCCAACAGCTTCTCGCAAGTGTACTGGGCCACGTTGCCCGACCCGGAGACAAGGCATCGCTTCCCTTTCAGGTCGATGCTTCTGGTTTTCAGCATCTCTAACAGGAAGTAAACATTCCCGTATCCCGTGGCCTCGGGACGGATCAACGATCCCCCGAACTCGCGTCCCTTGCCGGTGAACGTGCCGGTGAACTCTTCGGCCAGCTTCTTGTATTTTCCGAACATGTACCCTACTTCACGGCCTCCTACACCAATATCGCCGGCCGGCACGTCGGTATTGGGGCCTATTACACGCCACAACCCCTCCACGAACGCCTGGCAAAAACGCATGATCTCGCCGTTGGATTTGCCGCGAGGAGAAAAATCGGATCCTCCTTTCGCTCCCCCCATGGGTAACGTGGTGAGCGCGTTCTTGAAGGTCTGTTCAAAAGCCAAGAATTTCAAAATAGAT
>JBBACU010000403.1:0-2568 GCA_041656815.1 Proteiniphilum sp. | reverse complement strand
AAAAAACATTTTTTTCATACGATTAAAATTATTGATTTTCAAATGTATCGTATGGAACTCGCTTTAATCATGTTCTTGCGTTTAATGATTTTAATGCTCGTTTCATACGATTAATTTATTTTTACGTTACTGTGTATGGAACTCGCTTTAATCATGTTCTTGCGTTTAATGATTTTAATGCTCGTTTCATATTTCTTGTTTTTTATTATTAGGGTTTGCTCAGATTTAACATTTAAGTCCCCGTGATTGTTCAGTCTCACAAGTGGTTCATGCCGATTGAAGAAAAAGGTGTATCTTTGTAAAAACAAAAGCCACCCGATGGTTGTTACTATTCCGCCGGTGCTATGACCGGTATTCAACAGGTCAAACGACCACGAAACAAGTACAATTATGCAAGAAATAGATCAAGATCAGATATTGACCGAGTTAACCACGCAGGAATACAAGTATGGTTTTACCACTGACGTGGAGACAGAAGTGATCGAGAAAGGATTAAATGAGGATGTTATCCGGTTGATTTCCTCCAAGAAGGAAGAACCCGAATGGCTGTTGGAATTCCGCTTGAAGGCATATCGTCACTGGCTGACGATGGAGGCCCCCGAGTGGGCACACCTCAAGTTCCCTGAAATCGATTACCAAGATATTATTTATTATGCCGATCCCACGAAGAAAAAGACGCCGGGTAGCCTCGACGAGGTAGACCCGGAGTTGCTGAAAACGTTTGATCGGTTAGGTATCCCGCTCGATGAGCAGAAGATGCTCACGGGGGTAGCGGTTGACGCGGTGATGGACAGTGTCTCCATCAAGACCACGTTTAAGGAGGTGCTGGCCGAGAAGGGAATCATCTTCTGCTCGTTTAGCGACGCGGTGAAGAATCATCCCGATCTGGTGAAAAAATACATGGCTACCGTGGTGCCCTATAAGGACAATTATTTCGCGGCCCTCAACTCGGCCGTGTTCAGCGACGGCTCGTTCGTCTATATTCCCAAGGGAGTGCGTTGCCCGATGGAGCTTTCCACCTACTTCCGGATCAACACGGCCAACACGGGGCAATTTGAACGCACCCTGATCGTGGCCGACGACAACTCCTACGTGAGTTACCTGGAAGGATGTACCGCGCCGATGCGTGACGAAAACCAACTGCACGCGGCCATCGTGGAGATCGTTGCCCTCGAGGGCGCCGAAGTGAAATACTCCACCGTGCAAAACTGGTACCCGGGCGATAAGCAAGGCAGAGGCGGTGTCTATAACTTCGTGACCAAGCGGGGGATATGTAAAGGAAACCACTCCAAGATCTCGTGGACGCAGGTGGAGACAGGCTCGGCCATCACGTGGAAATACCCTTCCTGTATTTTGGCAGGTGATTACTCGGTGGGCGAATTTTACTCGGTGGCCGTGACCAATAACTTTCAACAGGCCGACACAGGAACCAAGATGATACACCTCGGAAAAAATACCCGCAGCCGTATCATCTCGAAAGGAATCTCCGCGGGGAGCAGCCAAAACAGCTACCGGGGATTGGTGAAAGTGACCAAGAAAGCAGAGAACGCTCGCAACCACTCGCAATGCGACAGCTTGCTGCTGACCGACTATTGCGGGGCACACACGTTCCCGTATACCGAGATATATAACCCGACGGCGGTGCTGGAGCACGAGGCGACTACTTCGAAGATCAGCGAAGACCAGATTTTTTATTGCAACCAGCGCGGCCTAGGGGAAGAGGAGGCCATCGGACTTATCGTGAACGGCTACGTGAAAGAGGTGGTAAACAAACTGCCGATGGAGTTCGCGGTGGAAGCCCAGAAACTGCTCGAGATCAGCCTCGAGGGGAGCGTGGGGTAAAAGTCAAATATTTTTATCCAATACAAGCCCGGCACCCGCTATCGCGTGCCGGGCTTTTCATTCTAAAAAGGCAGGAATTGTCACCAATCAATCGGGTCTTTGCCATGGGCGGCCAAGTATTTGTTGGCTTTGCTAAAGTGCTTGTTTCCAAAGAATCCCCGGTGAGCAGACAGCGGCGAAGGGTGTGGCGACTTAAGTATAAGGTGCCTGTTCGCATCAATCGAGCTTCCCTTTCGTTGGGCATAAGCCCCCCAGAGGATAAACACCAGGTGATCGCGCCGGGTGGCGAGCTGGTGGATGACCGCGTCGGTGAATTCTTCCCATCCTCTCCCTTGGTGCGAGCCCGCGCGGTTTGCCTGCACGGTTAAGGTGGCGTTAAGCAACAGCACACCTTGCTTGGCCCATCGCTCCAAATTCCCCGAGGAGGGAGACGAAGTTCCTAAATCGGTCTCTATTTCTTTGTAGATATTCACGAGCGAGGGAGGGAGCGGTACCCCGTCGTTCACTGAAAAACACAACCCGTTTGCTTGTCCTGGCTGATGATACGGGTCTTGTCCCACGATCACCACCTTTACCTCGTTGAAGGGGCAACAATCAAACGCGTTGAAAATCAATTTTGCCGGGGGATAAATGGTTCGCTTCGAGTATTCGTTCCGAACGAAGTCGGTCAACACACCGAAGTAAGGTTTTTGAAATTCCTGTTGCAGGTGAGCTTTCCAGCTCTCC
>JBBACU010000402.1:0-2585 GCA_041656815.1 Proteiniphilum sp. | reverse complement strand
TTCGTTTACTCCCGCCAAAATATTGCAGATAAACACCTAAAAGAACATAGGGTATCGCCAGAAGCACCATCCCGTTGTGCCGGAAGGCCGACTTGAATTCCAAATGCAACAAACTATGAATCGCTCGCTGTGAACCACATCCCGGGCACTCGTAACCGGTCGCCAAAAGAAAAGGGCATCGCGGGAAAAGCGGTTGCTCGGCGGGATCCAACGTGTAAAAAACAAAGAGTGCCGCCATAACCAAGATTGTTAAGACGACACCCAGACCTATTTTAACCTCTTTACTCACGATAAAGATTCAATGGAGCGTACGAAGTATTAAAAATTATATCCACTGGCGTTGTTCTCTATGAAATTCTCCATGTATTCCGGCAGGTTACCGGTAATCAACATCCACGACCAGAACGCGATGTATACCAATCCTGCCGCGACCGCGAGCAGAGTCCACATCTTGGAAAAAGATGCAGCAAAACAGGGTGGCCAAGATTGATGCCCACAACCAGTTATTGGGTTTCAGAGGGGGAATATCATCCTCGCCGTCTCTTACGGGGGGACTTTCCACGGGCGGTTCTTGCCATGGTTCGTGGGGCGGTAGCCCTTGGTTTGAAGAACCCGGCGTGGGGGGTACGGGGGGCGGGGTTGTGTTATAATCTTCCATCGACTTAATTTTTATCCATTACATTTCTATCATGTTGCCCATTTCAGAAAAACCGGCCCATCCTATGATGCCAAATATCAAGATCATACCAATCACGAACAGGAGCACCCATCCAATGGCGATCCACATCGCGATACGGGTCCATTTTCCGGCTGATCGGGACGACTCGGCCGCGGCAACGTAGTCGCCTCGATTGTAGAATGATTCTACCTGCGCGGCGTAGACAATGCCGATGATTCCAAGTAGACTAAGAAAGCTACCACACAACATGAAAGGGAGGATAGTTACAAGGATAGATTCCACCAACCATGTTTTCGGCATGGGGCGTTGCTCCTTTTCATCGATCCCGGGAGCGTAGCTTGCTTGTCCTCCTGGTGATTGTACAGGCTGAGCCGGATAAGAGGGAGCTTCTTGATACGTTCCCGAAAACAGGTAACGCAGTTCATCCACCTCTTCCGCGCGTTTCCACTGCTCCATTCCTTGCGTCCACACTAACGTGTCGCGCTTTACGCTCTCCTGTTTAAGTTCCAGTGCTGTAAATGTCCCTTTCTGATTTCCTTCAGCGTCAATATAAAAATAGCGGTTCATGTGTATTTGGTTTTTATTGATATTCTTCGGGATCTATTCGCAACGTGCGAATGGTCCGGTTGTTTTCATCCTTATAAACATACTCCAGAACGACATTGTTTTCTTTAAAAACGGCCAATTGCGGGTTCGTGGAGAATTCGTTTCGAATATTTTCACGAAGGGATTGAAGGCCGATATCTACCAACGAATCGGGATTTTTAGTATTGAGCACAGTGTATTGGTACTGAAACATATTCCCTGTAACTACGGAAGCTTTATCAAAACGGGTGTATTGATCAAGCATCACAGGCGTAGACTCGTTGAGCTCCGCTGCCATCCGCGTTAACCTCTTATTTAAGCCCTTTTCATCGGAATTGCACTGCAAAAGCAAAACCATCAGAAAAGCACCGGAAAGCAGGTAAAATATTTTTCGCATATCTTTGTTTTGGTTTCACAAATATAACATCAACTAAACGATTTTACCTCATCTTGACTGGACGAAATTTCCGAAAAGTAATTTATTCATTAGAGAAGAGACTAGGGCTTCTTTGAAAGTTATCAAGTTTTTTCTTTCCAACGGAGTGCAATATAAATTCACGGTGAAACAGGAAATTTTTCAGATTGACGAACATTTGTTCTTAAACACATATCTTTGCATACAGCCCAAACTATGTCATTATGAATGAAGTAAACCTCAAAAAGAATTTGGCAGAATGTCGTCACGACATCCTGCCAAACATGTTAACCTTAAATCTAATACTATTATGAAAAAACCACGTGACAAATATAAAAAAGAAATAAACATTCACCAAATATTTCCCATAAAAAATCAAAAAATATTTACAAACTCGCTCGAAAGTATCAAATTACCCACTCGGCAGCCGCATACCCGTTAATTTTCGGTAGAGATCAAGCGCGTACACGTCAGTCATTCCCGAAATATAATCCAATATCGATTGAACCCGTTGATACAAGGTGCGTGCATCTGTCTCGTATTGCTCCGGGATTCGATCCAACAGCAAACGAGAATAGGCATGTTCGGGATTTAGGATGGCATGAGTAAACACTTCCAAGAGGTGACCGATGATTCGGTAACCGGATAATTCTATCTCCAATACTTCATCTGAACGGTATATTCGATCCACGGCGAAACGGGTACAGTTCTCGTAAGCCTCTCTCACACGGCGTGACACCTGATGCATCAGGGATCCATGGAAAGTACCGGACAAAATGTCTTCTTCATTTTCAAGAAACACCAGTGAACACTCTTCCACGAGAAGCCCGATGAGACTCGACCGTAAATAGGAAATCTGCTCATTCGGATCGTTTACCAGCGACATGTTTTTTATCGCTCGTTTCT
>JBBACU010000401.1:0-2589 GCA_041656815.1 Proteiniphilum sp. | reverse complement strand
ACAGTTACTATTCGGTATCTTTCATCATAAAGCGAATAGTTATCGTTTACTTTGAATCAACAATTTAAGGCATTAAAAAGACTTAGTGCCATGCCCATATTGTGCTATAAAGCAGTAAAAGACCCATGACATTTAACGAATTAAAAGCAGGTGCCGCGACCGTGGATATTACTCCGCGAAAGTCTCTTTTTTTGCATGGTTACCCGTTCGTGGAAAGAGAAAGCACGGGAACACACGATCCTTTGTTAAGTTCGGCACTATTCCTAAGCAACGGCAAAGAGCAGGTGCTATTTATCTCCAATGATATTATCTATGTAGATAAAAAAATGGTTTCCCGTGTTAGAGGAACTATCTCGAACAAAAAAGGCATCCCGGCATCCAATATTTTAATAGCCGCTACCCATACACACTCGGGGCCGGTTACGGTTGATCTTGTTATCAGCCGGAACGACCCGGTTGTACCGAAAGCCGATAAAGAGTACTTGAACTACATGGAGGCGCGAATAGTAGAAGCCGCGTGCCAAGCGATTGACAGTGCTGTTCCGGCTGAGATCGCATTTATAACGGCTGATGCCACGGGAGTGGGTACTAACCGCCACGACCCGGCCGGGCCGAAAGATATGGAGTTGCCCGTCTTGATAGCGCGTAACAAAAACAAAGAATATATAGGTGCGATGCTCGTTTGCACCATGCACCCGACTATCATGCACGAAGACTCGACACTATTCAGCAGTGACTTCCCTTTCTATATACGGCAAGGAGTGCAAGAGTTCTTGGGCGAATCGTGCACGGTGGTCTATTACACGGGAGCCGCCGGCAACCAGAGCCCTCGCCACGTTACCAAGAGTAACACCTTTGAAGAGGCAAAACGGATTGGAGGGATCGTGGCCGGTTCTATAAGATCAACTTTCGAAAAAAAGGCCTCTTTTGGCTCGAACTGTTCGCTCGAGGTAGCACGTACTTTTACTGACCTACCAAGGCGAGAGCTCCCGAGCGTGGAGGTTGCAGAAGCAAACCGTAATAGGATTAAGGAACGGTTCGAAAACCTCAAGAAAGAGCAGCCAATGTCTAAAGAGACACGTACCGCGGAAGTGAACTGGTTTGGTGCCGAAGAGTTGCTCTTCCTCGTGAAACAGGCGTGCGAAAACACGTTACAAGATGCTTATAACTCCTCACTCCCGGCAGAAATCCAAGCAGTTAAAATTGGGAAGCGGGCATTTGTCGCGTGGCCGGGGGAGGTTTTTGTCGAGTACGGGTTAGAGCTAAAAAAGAGGTTCAACAACATCTCGTTGATAACTTACGCGAATGGCGAATTAGAGGGATACGTGGTAACCAAAGAGGCGCACGAGAAAGGCTTCTATGAAGCAGGTAATTCGCTCTTCCACTACAGTTCGGGCGAAGTACTGGTCAATAAAACAACAGAACTACTTAAAGAGTTGAAACAATGAGCTACTTTCTCGGGATAGATTTGGGTACCAGTTACTTTAAAGCAGGGGTTTTCGACCAAGAGGGCTCCCTGAAAGGAATTGGACGCGAATCTGTTGAAAAGCATTCCGAGAACGGGATTGGCTGCGAACTACCCGTTGAAACTTTCTGGAAAGCCTTACGCCTCTGTATTAAAGATGCATTGGTCCAAGCGGGATGTCAAGCTGAAGATATCTTGGCCCTCTCCTACTCCTCCCAGACCAATAGTTTTATCCTGTTAGACAGTAACGACAGACCCTTAACTCCCCTGATCTTGTGGCCTGATTCCCGAGCAGACGAACAGTCGGAGCGACTTCAAACGCTTGTTAGTAAAAAGGATTTCCTTCACAAAACTGGCTTAGGTATAACACCCGGAAAGCAGAACACCATTGCCAAGATCGAATGGATTCAAGCAAACCAAGCGGATACCTGGAGCAAGGTGTCGAAGATACTGTCGATCTCTGACTACCTAATTTACAACCTTACCGGCAAGTTCGTAAGCGACACGAGTACCTCTGCAATGACCGGGCTGTTGGATGTACCGGAGTCCAAATGGTGGAGCGATGCGCTGAACCTGTTTTCTATTTCAACAACCCAGCTGGCCACACCGCTTGAGGTGGGCACCTTGGTGGGCACCCTAACTGAACAGGGAGCAGAAATAAGTGGATTATCAACCAAGACCCAACTATTCACGGGGTGTTTGGATCACCACGCGGTGGCAATTGGTGCAGGCGCTACTCGCCCGGGCACTATCAGCGAATCCACGGGCACGGTATTGGCCTGCGTGAGCGCTGCGACCGGGTATAACCCGAGAGTGGGTATCAACATGGCACGAGGATTCGGTTTAAACCACTACTTCCAGATGGCGTTCGATAATAATGGCGCGGTGGCCTTAGAGTGGTATCAAAAGAACCATGCGCCCCATTACTCGATTGCCGAACTTATACAATTGGCAGGGTCGATTGCACCCGGGGCAGACGGATTAATCGCGAGGTCCCAAGTGCACACGTTCCCCGGCTTAGAAGGTTTTATCAATCGAACGAGCAAACACGAAGAGGGGCACTTTGTTCGAGCAATCCTTGAATCGGTAGCCTTATCTCTCTTTCACTTAGTGCAGGCTCTAGA
>JBBACU010000400.1:0-2591 GCA_041656815.1 Proteiniphilum sp. | reverse complement strand
GATTTGTCGCCCGGGGAGCAAGTAACGCGTAACCTTCCACGTTAAGAAGTCGCGAAAGGGTGAGGATGCTCTCCGGGTCCGCCCCCCTTCCATGAAGCATGATTAATGCTTTGTCGGCCTGTTCCAGCGGTGTTCCGGCATACAGGATATCGAGTTGATGGCTCATTCTAATCTAAACTTTAATGGGTTATACGTGAAAAACCTAACGTTCATGAACTTTCCAGTGCTCTTCTTAGGTTAGCTTGGGCAGTACTGCCTCGATCTCTTTTCGCGTACTTTCGTAACGAGAGGGCAGCTTCAACGCGGTACCCAGTTTATCCAATGGCTCATCCCTCGTGAAGCCCGGGTTGTCGGTAGCTATTTCGAACAGCACCCCTCCCGGCTCCCGGAAGTAGAGTGAGAAAAAGTAGTCCCGGTCGATCTTCGGGGTGATGCTGAGCCCGGCATCTACCACCCGCTCGCGTACTTCCATGAGGATATCGTCGTCCTTCACGCGGAAGGCGATATGGTGGTTGGTGCCGGCGGCGTTGCGTCCTGCCGGGGCGTCGGGGTTCTCGATGATATCCACGATATTGGCGGTGCCGATGGTGTCGGTCGTGTACCGATACCGGATATCTTTCTGCTCCGTTAACGTGTACCCGAGTATATCGGTCAGTACCTTCTCGGTGGCATCCTTCGACCGGAGGGTGAGCGTCACGCCGTGGAACCCTTTAATGGCAACGGTATCGTCTACTTGGTCGGTCGTCCACGGTACCCTGGGGTCTTCATTTTTAGGAATCACGAGTTGCAACTGCATGCCATCGGGATCGTTAAAAGAGAGGACCTTTTCACCGAAGATCTCGCTTTCCCGTGAAGAGATGCCGTTCTTCTGGAGCCGCTCTTTCCAGAAGTCGAGGCTTCCTTCCGGTACGGCATACCCGGTATGGGTAGCCAATCCGGCTCCGTTCCTGCCTTGTCCTATTCCTTCCCACGGGAAAAAGGTGATGATGGTTCCCGGCGATCCTTGCCGATCGCCAAAATAGAAGTGATAGGTGCCCGGATCGTCAAAGTTGACCGTCTTTTTTACTAACCGTAGTCCCAGCACGTGGGTGTAGAAATCGAAGTTATTTTTCGCGTTGTTGGAGATAGCCGTGATATGGTGCAGCCCCAGGATATCTTTGCTCATTTTATGCCTCTATTGGTTTTGTAATAAGCATATAACAACCCCGAAAACCCATTGTTCATTTAGCATGCCTACCGGACATTCTGCCTGCAACGGCTCCGGCATTACTCCCGCTCATGCATACCCGATTTGTTATTCTGCACACGTACGCGCTTGTTTCAAAAAAATCACTACATTTGCATAATGTAAGGTGCGCCTCGGGCCAGCCCAAGCAAGCTTGGCTAACCTCTCGGCTTTCATTTCATTTGCTCCAAGATTCGGCAACGAGAATAGGGCGTAATATTACCCGCGATGCCGGATCTGTATTCAATACACAAATTTTAAATTTATGAGTAGTATAAAACAAGTTGGCGTGTTACTCGCCATCGTCATGACAACTATGAGTGTAAAAGCACAAAGCATTGCCGGAGATTGGAAAGGCACCCTTTCGGTGCAGGGGGTTGACCTGGAACTGGTGTTCCATCTTGTAGGGGAGAACGGGAATCTTACCGGTACCATGGATGTGCCTATGCAGGGAGCGACCGGTATCCCCGTGGATGTAATCGAGCAAACCGGGAACGAGTTAAAACTGGGCGTGTCGGCAGCACAAATCACCTACAACGGTGTACTGCAAGGCGATAACATTACCGGGAACTACGAGCAGGCGGGGATGATCCTTCCCCTTACCTTGAAGCGATTCGAGAGCAAATTGCCGGGTAATCCCGAACTGGCGTCGTCTGACGAAGAACTACAGGCGTTGATCGCCCACGATGAAGGCGATTACACGTACAGCGTGGCCGACTACTTCGCGCGGCCCAACGCGTCCTCCTTCCAGTTGTCACCCAACGGCAAATACCTCTCCTACATGGAGAAGGATGGCCTCAAAAACCATGTCTATACCAAAGAGCTGGCTACCGGTGAAGTGGTACGTGCCATCGAAGAGAAAGAGGAACCGATTAAAGGGTATGGTTGGGTTAATGACGATCGCCTGTTCTACGCGATGGACCACGGGGGCAACGAGAACTACCATATCTACGCGGCCAATATCGACGGGAGCAACGCGCTCGATCTTACCCCGTTTGATGGGGTCAGGGCCGGCATTATCTCGCTCTTGAAAGAACAGAAGGATTACATCATCATCTCCATGAACAAGGATAACCCGCAGATTTTCGAGCCGTATAAATTGAACGTGGTGACTGGCGAACTCGAGAAACTCTACGAGAACAGCGACCCGGCCAATCCCATTCAAGGATACGATTTTGACAAGGATGGGAACCTGCGTGCCTATACCAAAATGGTGAACGGCATCGAGATGGAGTTTTACTACAAAAACCTCGATACGGACGAGTTTGAACTGAAGAAAAAGACCAATTGGGACGATAGCTTCTCCATTATCTCGTTCAACTATAACACGCCTGACCCCGATGACGCGTACGTGGTCACCAACCTC
>JBBACU010000399.1:0-2597 GCA_041656815.1 Proteiniphilum sp. | reverse complement strand
CACGCTGATGGCGCAAATCGGCAGCTTCGTGCCGGCAGAATCGGCCAAGATCGGGCTGGTAGACAAGATATTTACCCGGGTAGGAGCATCCGACAACATCTCGCTGGGCGAGTCCACCTTCATGGTGGAGATGAACGAGGCGGCCAATATCCTCAACAACCTCTCGGAACGCAGCCTGATCCTATTCGACGAGCTGGGACGAGGCACCAGCACCTACGACGGCATCTCCATCGCGTGGGCCATCGTGGAGTATATTCACGAGCACCCGGGCGCGCGGGCCAAAACACTTTTCGCCACCCACTACCACGAGCTCAACGAGATGGCCAAATCGTTCAAACGAATCAAGAACTACAACGTGGCAGTGAAAGAGATCGGGAACAAGGTGATCTTCCTTCGCAAACTGGTGCCGGGAGGCAGCGAGCATAGCTTCGGGATTCACGTGGCAAAGATGGCCGGCATGCCGCAAAGCATCACCCAACGGGCCGATGCCATCCTCGGCCAGATGGAATCGGCCAACCGGAGAGACGGGATTAAAAAGCCCATCCAAGACTTCGTGGAGAAGAGGGAGGGGTACCAGTTGAGTTTCTTTCAACTCGACGACCCCGTGCTGGGGCAGATACGCGACGAGATCATACACCTCGACGTGAATAACCTGACACCCATCCAAGCGCTCAATAAACTGAACGAGATAAAGAAAATAGTGAAAGGAAAGTGATCTCTCCCGTGAGGCAAACATTCCCGTGAAAACCCGCCACGGGATATTTACACCAAAAAAACAAGACGCAACAATCATGTACGACGATTCTACACCCAATGATATATACCCGCGCGATACCCACCGGGTAGGACGCCTTGAAGTGATCTGCGGATCGATGTTCTCCGGCAAAACGGAGGAATTGCTGAGAAGGCTTCGACGAGCCGAATTTGCCAAACAACAGGTGGAGATTTTCAAACCCGCGATCGATACCCGCTACTCGGTGGAGGAGGTTGTGTCGCACGACAAGAATACCATCCTGTCCACGCCCGTGGAACACTCGAGCAACATCCTTTTACTCTCCTCCGAGGCGGAGGTTATCGGGATTGACGAGGCACAGTTTTTCGACGATGGACTCGTGGACGTTTGCGTGCAATTAGCTGACCAAGGAGCACGAGTCATCGTGGCGGGGCTGGATATGGATTTCCAGCGGAAACCGTTCGGGCCGATACCCGCCCTCTGCGCCGTGGCCGACGATGTTACCAAAGTGCACGCGATATGCGTGGAGTGCGGCCGGCTGGCCAACTACTCGCACCGGTTGGTAGATAACCCGAAGCAAGTGATGCTGGGAGAAAACGAGGAATACCGGCCTCTATGCAGGAGATGCTACCTGAGAGCCACCTCGAAATCGTCCCATTAACCCACTACCTGGCCGTTTGATCATCAATAGATTCACTTGAACACACCCTCCATTACGCATTTCGCGTTACGCATTTTGCGTAATCTATACGTTTTGATTAGAGGCACTCGTATATCATAACCTCTCTGTAGAAGAACCTTATCACGAGGTAGAAGACAAATTCCTGATGCGATGGCTGCAAAACGGTAGAACAATTTAAGCGGTAAACTTGTTAAGAAGTGAACAAAACCAAAACTTTTTTATAGTATTTACAAAAAAAACCGACTTATGAAACTTAAAAAATTATTTTTCGCCGGGCTATTGATCGCGGCCTTCACCACTACACTTAACGCACAGAGTTACAACACCGCTTTTGGTGTTCGACTGGGTTACGACAGCGGGATAACGCTGAAGCATTTCTTCGCGCCGGCAAGTGCCGCGGAGTTCATCCTTTCTGCCTCGCCTCGCTACTTCCAACTAACCGGACTGTACGAGTACCAACAACCGGTACCCGGCGCGCCCGGCTTGGACTGGTACGTGGGTGTGGGTGCTCACCTTGGTGGCATTCACCACAACAAGGACAGGTACAACAGCGCGTTCTTGATAGGGGCAGACCTTATCGGCGGGCTCGAGTATGTTTTCCCTACCGCGCCCTTCAACGTGTCGCTCGACTGGAAGCCGTCGTTCAACTTCACGAACGACTACAACGACTACTGGTACAGCGGGTTTGCGCTTAGCTTGCGCTACACCTTCCGATAAATACCAGCCGAACAAAGAACAAGCATGTCCGCTTGGCCACGGTTAACGCGGCAATCACAAAGGAACCCATGCTAAGATTACAAACCGCCCTTCGGATGAAGAGCGGTTTTTTTATATGCCCTACCTTATCTCTCGGTGCTATCTTCCCTTTTCACTCTCACACGAAATCCCGTTTTACACTTTGAGGTCAATAGACTTTACATTTTTCGAGCGTTTCACTTTACATTTTTCGGGAAATACATTTCACAAAAAAGAAAAACAATCAATCCTGACCTAATATGCCGGGAACGGAAAATAGGGAGCGATATGCCGATTCGCGGAAAATGCCTACTTTTGTGGGTATGCAAGAAATCAAACAACATAGCGACGAGGGGTTGTTAGCCCACCTGAACGAGGCACAACGAGCAGCCGTGGAGTTTTGCGACGGCCCATCGCTCGTGATCGCGGGTGCCGGCTCGGGCAAGA
>JBBACU010000398.1:0-2599 GCA_041656815.1 Proteiniphilum sp. | reverse complement strand
ATCCCATCCCGCCTCCCTGATGCTCCGGTCGTAACAGGTCGTTCACCGTCTTTACCGGGTTGAACGTGGCGATGGGCACTTCCACGAACAACGTGTTCCAGTCGCTCATCGCCCCGTTCCATAGCCCGGGTAGCTCTAAGGCTTTCAACTCTTTGCCATCTTTCGATTTGTAAGAGATAAAACCGGTATTATTGTCGATGTGTTTCGTGAGGTCGAACGGCTCACCCCGGTAGTTTTTAATACCGCACACGAGGTCCACCGGGTTAAAATGCGACCCATTCTTGAATGCCGATAGCGCGCGCGTGTCGTTTTTATCGATCTGTGAGCTCTCCAATATCTGGGGGGATGCCGACCCGTCGGGATTAACCGCGATGAACGGCCCGCCACCCGGCTCTCCCACGTTTTTCACCATCCCGCACACGCGGAAGGGGCGGTCGAGTTTTTTTCGCAGGTACTCCTTCAGCTCCGCGTCAGAAGTGATCTCGGCCGGTGGAGTAATAAAGAGTTCATCCTCCACGAAAGTGACCATCTCCGCCAACTCTTCGGCATCTACATTTCCTGCATCCAACTTCTCAAGGTAACCAAACGCGCGTTCCTGCATCGTTACCAAGATTCCCGCCAGCAAGGTTTTGTACCGGGCTTCCTCCTCTTTTAGCCGATCGGGGACCACGTTATCAATGTTTTTGATAAAGACAACGTCGGAATCAATGTCGTTCAGGTTCTCGATGAGCGCCCCGTGCCCTCCCGGGCGAAAAAGGAGTGTGCCGTCCTTTTCCCGAAACGGTTCGTTATTCATGTCCACCGCGATGGTGTCGGTGCTCGGTTTCTGAACACTATAAGATACGGAAATACGCACTCCGAGCTTCTGCTCGTAGCTCACTTTTCGGGCGGCCACCAACAGCTCGAACAATTGCCGATGTTCTTCCGACACCGTGAAATGCACGTTCACGCGCCGAGAACCATCTTTGGCGTACAGGGCTCCCTCCGTGAGGTGTTCGCCCACGGGCGTTCGGTTACCTTCAGGGTATGCGTGAAAGAGAAGCAGTCCTTTTGGAAGATTGCCATAATCCAGCCCATCGGGACGCAAGAGAGCGGCAATAACCTCTTTATAGCGCATCTCGGCACACAACGAGATGGCCCCCTGGCCATACAGTTCCACGCATTTTTCGTCCAGTTTTTTAAAAAAGGCGAATTGGCGGATCTGCTCAAAGAACGTCTTTTCGAAGGCGGTGGCGGGCTCGCTGTAATCCGCTTCTAAAAACGCGAACAGGTCCTTGAACATACGGCTGGCCGCCCCGGACGCCGGAACAAACTTCGTGACTTTCTTGCCCTCCTTCAAGTAAGCCTGCCAAGCAGCGAGGTACTCCTTTTCTTCCTCTTCCTCCACCCGCGACAATCCATTCCCCACGGAAGCCGCGTCCACGATGGGCAGAAATGGAAAGCCGGTCTGGAAATGATTCAATTGAGCATCCAGTTGAGTTTGAGATATTCCTTTTTTCTTCAATAAATCAAGATCTTGTCGTGTGAACATAGCGCGTTTTTTTAGCCGGTGAATTATATGCGGTCAGTCAACCTCACCCCAAAGATAGATAAAACGGCTGATTCCACCCACGATGCCGAGACAAATTTCGACGAAAAACCTGCACGCGTAAAAACATCCGCGTATCATCGTGTCAATGCCACGGGATAGGAGTTTAAGGATGAAGCTTACTAGTCTGCTACAATTACCGCCCTGTCTTTGTCAGATTTATCCCCCGGTACACGGCGAACAAAAAACCGACATATTGGCAGAATTCCCGAAATACCACAAAACTTGGCATAAGATTTGATAAACAGATAGTGTATCGTTAAAGACAAATAAAAAAACCGGTAAGCCTTTCGTTTATCGTGACGAGAAAAAACATAGATCAGAAAATAAAACAACTATTCTGTTAAGCCAAATGAGCAGCACCGAACTTGTTCGAGTGATACCGTGGCGAAGAATAGTCTAACTTTAGTGAACTATTTCGATAAGCAAGAGCAGAAGCAAAGCTTGCTTTGATCATGCCGAGCGCAGAAATAGTCTAATTTTAATGAACATATAATTACATAACAAACTATGGCAAAGATTATTGGAATAGACTTAGGTACAACCAACTCCTGCGTCTCCGTGATGGAGGGAAACGAACCGGTTGTAATCCCTAATAACGAGGGGAAGCGCACCACGCCTTCCGTCGTGGCTTTCATGGACAACGGTGAACGCAAGGTGGGCGATCCCGCCAAGCGTCAAGCCATCACCAACCCAAGCCACACCATCTCTTCCATCAAGACATTCATGGGAGAAACGTACGATCGGGTACAGAAAGAGATTGGCCGCGTGCCGTACAAGGTAGTCCGCGGCGACAACAACACCCCCAGGGTAGATATCAACGGGCAACTTTACACGCCGCAAGAGATCTCGGCCATCGTGCTGCAAAAGATGAAGAAAACAGCTGAAGACCACCTCGGCCAAGAAGTAAAAGAGGCGGTGATTACCGTACCTGCTTACTTTAGCGACGCCCAACGTCAAGCCACCAAAGAGGCGGGAGAAATCGCAGGGCTTACCGTTCGGCGCATTGTG
>JBBACU010000397.1:0-2608 GCA_041656815.1 Proteiniphilum sp. | reverse complement strand
TTTACATTGATGCACGTTACCCCGGTAATTTGGGACTTTTACCTGCCGGTAAACCAACAGTAGATGATATCAATAGTTTCATTGAATTATGTGAGCATATTTTCTCCCTATCCAGAAGCAACCTGAAATAGGTTTTAAGATAAGAAATATTTGTAGAATGTCAAGTAGATAGAGCATACTACTTGGCGTTTTTTTGTTTGTGGTTTCAAGTGGACTATTTATAAACAGATCAGCGATTCTTCGCAAAGGGTGATGTTTTCCAAACGATCATCGTGCACGATGTAGGTGTTTTCGATGCCTACCGCGCCGATGCCGGGCAGCACGAACTTGGGCTCCAACGCGAACGCCATGCCGGGTTCCAGGGTTTCCTTGGAACGAGGGGAGAGCACGGGTGGCTCGTTGATCTCCAAGCCCACGCCGTGGCCAATGAACTTGGCCTGTTGAACGGTTCCCATGAAGTAGGGCGCCAACTCGTTCTCCTTGGCCATCTCTTCCGCCATGTTATAGAGGCTGGCGCACGTGGTTCCCATGGTAAAGTTTTCCACGATGGCTTTGTGGATGTCAATGGATACTTGGTGTGCCTTGTACGCGAGATCCGGCGCGTGCTCTATCGCGAACGACCGGGTCATATCGTCCATGTAGGGGCGGTAATTGCCTGCCATATCCACCATCAGCGTCGTGCCGGGGGTGAGCAGCGTGCCATTGGCACCAAGGGGCAGTAACGGGGAGATGCCCGCACCGCCTAACGCGTAATCAAACGGGGAGGGAGCTTGCGCGTTGTCGCCCGCCAACATGCTTCCCATGAAGATGTCCATGTTTTCGCCAAAGGCGCGGAAAATACCGACCGACCCGTGAAGGCGCATCTGCCGCTCAATCTCAATCTGCAGTTCCACGTCGGTCATTCCCGCGCGGTATAAAGAAGGGATCAACTCGTATACCTTCGCGTGGACGCGGGCACTCTCGCGCATCTGCTCCAGCTCGTAGGCCGATTTTATCATGCGGATTTTTCGTAACTCTCCCGAGATGTTGCCCGTCTCAGGCATGCCTAGCGCTGCTTGTAGCCGGGTGGCGGAGCTGTACGTGAGCTGGTCGGCCTCGATCAGCACTCGCTGGGGAGGTGTTAAACCGGCTTCGAGCAAGAGAGTGGGTATTTGCTCCGGTTTGCGGATAGGCCATACCCGGTCGCCCGTGATGTTCGATGGCCTCTTGATAAAGAGGATGGGATCTCCCTCCGGACGGATGTAACAGTACCCGTCGAAAAGAAACCCTTGCAGGTAATACTGGTTGACCGGTGAAGTAACGACACAGGCATCTGCCCCCATGCTGGCGATGATTTGTTGCAGTTTCTCAAGCCTTGAGGAGGCTTCCTGCTCTGGCAATCGGCGCATAAAAAATGATTTTGTTGCAAACTTACATTTTTTCCACGCAACTTTTGCTTTTTAACCCGTCCAAGCCCGAAATCTATCACTAAAAAAACTTAATCAGGACGTTAAAAATGTTACCATTCATGAAGGGGGAGGATGGGAACGCGTACGTTGAAAATAAATCGGTTATCTTTACGACCTTGCTTGGCATGGATGGTCTCGAGAGGTTCCATTGCTACATGGAATTTTAGAGTATTCAGGTGAACTTTATTTGATTATAAGAGGTGAACGGGAGGATATTGATAGTAGAAGATGATCGTTCCTTTGGGGCCATGTTGCAAAAATGGTTCGAGAGAAACGGGTTCTCGATCACGCTGTGTTCGGGTATGGCCCCCGCGCAAGAGGCACTTTCCAAAACAGGCCCTTACGATGTGATCCTGTCGGATTTGCGCTTGCCGGACGGCGATGGTATCTTGTTGCTTACTTGGCTGAACGAGAAAAGGATATCCACTCCCGTGATGATCATGACTGGCTACGGGGAAGTACAGACCGCCGTCTCCGCCATCAAACTGGGCGCTTTCGATTTTTTAGAGAAACCGATCAATCCTTCCCTCCTTTCAAAAAAGATCGACGCGGCTTTGGAAGCCTCTAAACAGGAAAACACACCCTCTTCTACTGTCCCGCGACAAGAAAACGTTGTCTCTGCCGATACGAGGCGGGAAGAAGAATCCGGCGAAAAAATGCGCGACACGGTGATGGGGGGGAGTCCCCTCTCGGTGCAGATGTACTCGTACATCGACTTGGTGGCTCCCACCCAGATGGCGGTCATGATCATCGGTGAGAGTGGTACGGGTAAAGAGCATGTGGCGCGGATGATTCACGAACGGAGCGCTCGTTCCCATGGGCCTTTTATCGCGGTGGATTGCGGTGGATTATCTACGGAGTTGGCTCCCAGTGAGCTTTTTGGACATAAGAAAGGTTCGTTCACCTCGGCCATCGAGAACAAAACCGGTTTCTTCAGGGAGGCCGACGGGGGCACGCTCTTCCTCGACGAAGTGGGGAACTTGCCGTATGGCGTGCAGATGCAGTTATTGCGTTCGTTGCAAGAAAAGAAGGTGCGGCCGGTGGGGCTTTCCACCGACGTGGAGGTAGACGTGCGAATTTTGACCGCCACCAACGAGAACCTGGAGACGGCCATTGCCCAAGGGAAGTTCAGGGAAGACCTTTACCATCGATTGAACGAG
>JBBACU010000396.1:0-2621 GCA_041656815.1 Proteiniphilum sp. | reverse complement strand
CACACGCACCGGCAGACATTGTCGGTGGACGGGAAAAACGTGCGCATCACCGTTCCCGCGGGGATAGCCGACGGGCAGAAGATCAAGCTCGCCGGATACGGTCAGCCCGGTGTGAATGGCGGGCCCAACGGCGATCTCTATATCACGTTCAAGATCGAGGAGGATCCCGTCTTTAAACGGTTGGGAGACGACCTGTATACCGACGCGTCCATTGATCTCTACACGGCCGTGCTGGGAGGCGAGGCAGCGGTAAACACCATCGACGGGCAGGTGAAGATGACTGTCAAGCCCGGCACCCAACCCGGCGCGAAGTTGCGGTTAAAAGGCAAGGGATTTCCCGTGTATAAAAAGGAAGGCCGGTTTGGTGACCTATACGTGACCTTGAAAGTGCGATTGCCCGAACATCTTTCCGCTAAAGAGAAGGAACTATTCACCGAATTATCAAAAATCAGGAAACAATGAGCGGAAGCAGGTTACTATACAGCGAATGCCTGAGGATCTATGAAGTGGACGAGTCATTCCTTGAATCGCTGCGGGACGCGGGATTAATTCAGGTGATTGACCAAGACGACGACCGTTTTATCGAGTACGACGACCTCTCCGACTTGGAACAATTTATCCGGTGGCATTACGAAATGGATATCAACGTGGAAGGCATCGACGCCCTCCGTCATATGTTGCAACGGGTGCGGTCGTTGCAATCGGAAATAGAACGATTGGGCAGCGAACTGCGGTTTTATAAATCGTTATGACAGCGAGTTAGTTCTCCCGGCGCGTACAATAAAAAAAACACTCTGACGATGGCCCTCACGAGAGTTAGGGCCTCGCAAGAGAGCGAATCTCCCCTGCAATATGAAAAAAGAATTAAAAAAAGCTAACGAGCGCGGCACGTGAATGAATTTGGGTTACATTTGCATCATTGTTGCATTTGTTTTATTGTTTCATCATGACTGTCGAAGAAATTTTAAGCGCTCACGATTTAAAAAATACCGGTTGCCGGAAATTTATACTTGGCGAATTGTTGAAAAGCAATACGGCTTTGTCGGAGAACGAGATTAAAGATCCGTTTCCCGAGCTGTTCGACCGGGTGACATTTTATCGCACCCTCAAGACGTTGGAAGAGAAGGAGATTATCCATCGGATCGTGTTGAACGATAACACGGTGAAATACGCCCTCAACCGCCACCACCACGATTTTGAGGAGATGCACGCTCATTTCCATTGCGAGAAGTGCGACGATGTATTGTGCTTGAATGGAAAAACCAAGTTCGAGGCGGAACTCCCCAAAGATTTTATTAAACGGGAAGTGTACGTGGTTATCGAAGGGCTTTGCGCCGGTTGCGTGCAAAGCACTTGATCTCTCTATTATCAATCCAATGAAACGAGCATTCAAATCACTAAACGACAAAACGTGATTAAAGCGAGTTCCATACGATACCTTTGAGAGTCAGTAATTTTAATCGTATGAGATATTTTGTAATGATGCTGCTAATCGCGGCAGGGACTTCGTATGCCTTCCCAAATGAATATTCCATCAGTGGTTTTGTTCATGACGCGGAGAACGACAGCTACTTGGCGGCGGCGACTGTTTCGTTGATGCCAACCGGCGAGCATGTGCAGGCCGATAGCAACGGGTTCTTCTTTTTCAAGGGGCTTACCCCGGGCAACTACATGCTGTCGATCCGTTTCATCGGGTATGCCGACTACTCGTTGCCACTGGCCCTTTCACGGGATACCTTGCTGCATGTTCACCTTACGCCTTCCCGGGTCCGCCTGCAAGAGGTGGTGGTGAATGCTGACCGGAATAACCAACGCGGTATCATTGCCCCGTTGCCGGTGGAGGAGATCGGCAGAGGCTACCTGCTCCGGCATAATGCTTCCAATTTCGCGCGGTCCTTGTCGTCCCTTCCCGGACTCGCGTCGATGGATATCGGGGCGGGGTTCTCGAAACCGGTGATCCGGGGGCTGGGATTTAACCGGGTGGCGGTAGTGGACCGGGGCATCGTGCAGCAGAACCAACAGTGGGGAGCGGACCACGGGTTGGAAGTTGACCAATACGACGTGGATAGGGCACGGGTGCATAAAGGGCCGATGTCGCTCTTTCACGGCTCGGACGCGATCGGTGGCGTGATCGAGGTACTCCCGCCCCTCGTGCCCGAAGAGGATATGTTCGGGGGAGAGGCGGCGCTGATCGCGAAAGGGAACAACGACCTACTTGGCGTGTCGGTGATGGCAAGCCGCAAACGCGGCAACTGGTTCACCCGGGCAAGGGTTACCGTGCAGGATTACGGGGATTACCGGATTCCCGCCGATACCATCACGTACCTCACGTGGAAGATGCCGGTGCACGGGCGAAGAATGAAGAACACGGCCGGGCGGGAGTTCAACCTGTCGTTCTCGGCCAACCACGCGGGCGACAAAGGAGACACGTGGTTGCACGTGTCGAATGTCAACGCCAAGAACGGGTTTTTCCCCGGCTCGCACGGCATCCCCTCGTTGCCAAGGCTGGAGCCGGACGGGGCGGCCCGGAACATCGAGTACCCGTATGCCGGGTCGAACCACCTTAAACTGGTATTGAACCGGGAGCGACGGTTGGCGGTGGGGCTATTAACGTACGACGC
>JBBACU010000395.1:0-2633 GCA_041656815.1 Proteiniphilum sp. | reverse complement strand
AACTGTATACCAGAACTTTTTACTTAATACTTCAACTATTATATCTTTGCGGTATGGACGGGACTCGAACCCGCGACCCCCTGCGTGACAGGCAGGTATTCTAACCAACTGAACTACCACACCGTTTTTCGTTGCCACCACCGTGGCTGCTGTTTGATAGCGAGTGCAAAGGTAACGATATTTTCAGAATTACAAAACTTTTATGGAGGATTTTTTATTCATATCTCGTTTTTTGCACTCGCAATTATTTTTTGATTGATATCCTACTGAAGATCAGCAGACAATTCATTTCAACCATTCGTCAAACCAACGGAAGAACTCGCGCTGGAAGAGGATGCCGTTCTGGGGCTTGGTGATCCAGTGGTTCTCGTCGGGGAAGATTAGCATCCGGGAAGGGATATCCCTCAACTGGGCGGCGTTGAATGCCATCATGCTCTGGGAGGCAAGGATACGGTAGTCAAATTCGCCATGGGAAACCATGATGGGGGTATCCCATTTCTCCACGAAGCGATGAGGCGAGGTCTGGTAGGTGCGCTGGGCGGTGGCATTCTCCTTGTCCCAATAAGGGCCACCCATGTCCCAGTTGGCAAAGAACATCTCTTCGGTCTCCAGGTATTGTGCCTCGAGGTTGAAGATGCCCGCGTGCGCGAAAAAGGCCTTGAAACGCTTGTCGTGATTGCCGGCTAACCACAGGGTGGAGAAGCCACCGTAACTGGCACCGGTACAACCCAGTCGGTTTTCATCCACGTAGGGCTCCTTGGCAACGGCATCGATGGCGGAAAGATAGTCCCGCATGTTTTGCCCCCCGTAGTCGCCACTGATCTGCTCCAGCCACTTCTGTCCGAATCCCGGTAGGCCGCGACGGTTGGGAGCCACGATGATGTAACCGTTGGCCGCCATCATCTGCAGGTTCCAGCGGTACGACCAGAACTGGCTGACCATGCTCTGTGGCCCACCTTGACAGTACAGCAACGCGGGGTACTTCTTCGCGGGATCGAAATCTGGCGGGAAGACCACCCAGGTGAGCATCTCTTTACCGTCGGTGGTAGTAATCCATCGCTCTTCTATTTCTCCCATCCGGAGTTGGTCGAGGATATCCTTGTTTTCGAACGAGAGCTCGGCAGCCTCCCCGGTGGCGAGGTTTACACTGTATATCTCGGCGGGTTGTGACATGGATTGGCGTTTGGCTATCAAGCGGCCGTCCGCCAGGTCAACAGAGGTATAATCGTGCTGCCCCTTGGCAACTTCCGTGATCTCGCGGCTGGCGATATCCACCGAGTAGAGGCTGCTGGTGCCTTTGACCGGGGAGACCATGTAGATGGCGCGGTTATCCTCACTCCAAACGAAGTCTTCCGCGTTGTAGTCGAAGTTCTCGGTCACGTAGGTTTTGTCGCCGGTTGCCAAGTCCATCACGAAGAGCCGGTTCTTGTCGGCCTCGTAACCGTCACGTTCCATGCTGAGCCAAGCGAGTTTCGTGCCGTCAGGCGAAAAGAGCGGGTTCACGTCGTACCCCATCATCCCTTCGGTCATGTTCCGGGTTTGGCCGCTTTCTACATCGTAAAAGAAGATATCGGAGTTGGTCGAGACGGCGTACTCCTTTCCCGTTTTCTTGCGAGAGGTGTAGGCGATGGTTTTCCCATCGGGACTCCACGCCAGTTGCTCTACCCCGCCGAAGGGAGCCAGGGGCGATTCGTACGGTTCTCCCTCCATTATATCCCGGATGTTGGTTAGCTTTCCCCCGGAAAGGTCGGCCACGAAAGGATGAGGCACGTTTTCTACCCAGTGGTCCCAGTGCTTGTACATCAGGTCGTCAACCACCCGTCCCGTCGCCTTCTGCAGGTCGGGGTATTTATCGGCCGCGGTTTCAACGGTTTTCACGCTCTTCACGAACAGCACCTTCGTCTCGTCGGGAGAGAAGGTGAAGCCGTTGATCCCTCCCTCCACGTTGGAGAGTTGTTTCATGCCCCCGCCGTCAGGGTTCATCGTCCATATCTGTGACGAGCCGCTCTCGTTGCTCAGGAAGGCAATCTTTTTCCCGCCATCCATCCACCGGGGGTTGCTTTCGTTCACGTTAGTGAACGTGAGTTGTTTCTTTCCTGTTCCGTCGCTTTTCATGATGAACAGTTCCGAGTTGGTCCGGTTATGCGGGATGCTGACGTAGGTCACCTGGTACAGGATACTCGATTTGTCGGGCGACACCGCCACATCGCCTATCCTCCCGAAACTGTAGAGCACCTCGGGGGTCATGATGCCGTTTTGAATCTCGGGCGATGCCTTTCCGATGATCTCGGTAAGTTCGTTCTCTTTACCTGATGTTCTCGTATCCGAATTCTGGGAAGCACCCGCGCAAGCGAGCAAGCTCCCACCCATAACAATTGCCATAAATAGTGATTTGAACTTCATAAGGGTTCTATGTTCTATATTTTATATCTTTTTCTCTCGATTGATGCTGCTATATTTACTCGAGCTCCCCGGCGGCATTGGGCGGCACGGTTTTCTCGGGGGGTGCGGGTATCTCAGAGGACGCGGGTATCGCGGAGGACGCGGGTATCGCAGGCTTCTCGGGTGTTTCGGGTGTTACGATCTCGCCGTCCAGCATGTGGATGGTGCGGTCGGTGATGGATGCCAGTTGC
>JBBACU010000394.1:0-2646 GCA_041656815.1 Proteiniphilum sp. | reverse complement strand
AGATCGCTCCCCCTGATAACATCCCAATTCGCGGATAGCTCGAAGCCTTGATTACGGATACCTCCCAAGTTTTGAACCTGCCCTGCAAAACCGGTATTTAACGGTTGAGGGACGTTAACTAACAAGTCTGTAGTTTGTTTGACAAAATAGTCGAGTGACCCGACAACCCGGTTATCTAAAAATCCAAAATCAACTCCTACATCATATTGAATGGCTTTCTCCCAAGTCAAGTTTGGATTCGCGATTCTCGACGGAGTGATCGTACTGTAATACTCGTTTCCGAATAATATTTGGCCGCCGGTAGAGAATGTCTGGAATGGCAACGAGTTTCCTATATTGGCATTCCCTACCGATCCGACGCTTACTCTTGGTTTCAGCTCGGAGATCCAAGAAATATCTTTAATAAAATCTTCTTCTTGCATCTTCCAAGCAAATGCTCCGGATGGAAAATACCCGAACCGGTTATTTTCCCCAAACCGCGAAGAGCCGTCGGCTCTGAATGAAGCTGTGAATAGATATTTGTTTATCAATGAATAGTTCACCCTGGCAAGGTAAGAAATAAATTTCGCTTGTGTCCGGCCGCTATTAACCCGGTTTAACTCGGGATCACCCGACCCGAGCGCGTTAGTGCCTAAGTCAGGAAGGGCATATCCCCTGGCATTGGCTCCAAAACTTTTTGTCTGAAAATACTCGTAGGTAGTTCCCAAAACTCCATTCAGGTTATTTTCGCCGAGGTCTTTATTGAAATTGAGTGTACCTTCCACCGATACATAGTCTTTTCTCCCGGTTTGTATAGTCGCGATTCCTCCGGTACCCGCTCCCGACAACGTGTTGGGATGCACGAAAACATCTCTTCTCACATCTTGCACGTCCGCGCCCACCATCACTTTAGCAGACAGTTCAGGAAGCATGAAATATTCCAAGTAGGTATCTCCTCTCATGCGAAAGGTTTCGGCCGAAGCGTTTTGTCCATTAAGAATGGAAAGCGGGTTATCTCCTGTGAAAAACTGTGAGCGCTTGTAACTTCCGTCCTCGTTGTACGGAGTCAGCACCGGATCGTAATTAATCGCGGTATAAATAACACCGCCGTTCTCGTTGATGCCGGCCCCTTCCGCGGCAAACTCATCATGGATGTAAGATATGTTTAGCGTGGCCCCGGCTCTAAGTTTCTGATTCTCGTTATAGGCGAGGTTGATCCTCGAACTATATCTTTCCATGCCCGATCCTTTAACCAAGCCTTCTTGGCCGAAGTAGTTGAGCGAAGTGAAATAAGTGAGGTTATCGCTTCCTCCCGAGAACGAGACATTATGGCTCTGGGTGATCGCTTGTCTATAAATAAGGTCTTGCCAGTCTGTCCCGTTTCCTTCAATCTCGTGGATCTTCTGTGTTAGGTCGCCCCCACCCAAATCAATAATCGCGTTAAGTACATCACGATATTCAACCGGGTTAAGTACATCCAGCGTTTTAGCTGGCTCTTGAACACCGTAATAAGAGTCAAGGCTAACTTTCAACTTCCCTTTTCTTCCTTTTTTTGTCGTTATCAGGACAACCCCGTTTGACCCTCTAGAGCCGTAAATCGCGGTGGCGGAAGCATCCTTTAGCACTTCAATGGACTCGACGTCCATGGGGTTTAGCGCATTCAAAGGGTTCCGTGGGTTTTGGCTGCTTGTGAAGCCAACTCCTCCGGTTCCAGCCACGCTTCCACCATTCACTATAAGTCCATCAATCACGTACAAGGGCTCGTTACCGGCCTGTATCGAGCCGGATCCCCGGATACTGATATTTAATCCTCCCCCGGGCTCATTGCTTTTCTGGGAAATTTGAACACCGGCGACCCTACCCTGCAGTGCTTGCTCTAACGAGGCACTCATCCCCGGGTTCAGGTCCTCGGCCTTGATAGAAGTAACCGCTCCGGTGAGATCACTTTTTCTTAATGTACCGTAACCAATAACCACTAATTCATCCAGCGTTTGTGTATCTTCCACTAAAACAACCCGCATTCGGTCCCCGGTTGGGTTAACAACTTGTGAAATATACCCTATGTATGAAATCTCTACACGAGCGTTCACGGGTACATTGATCGAGAACCCTCCATCCACATCAGAAACGGTGCCATTAGATGGATCATTTTCCTGAATAATGGTAGCACCTATTACGGGTTCACCACTTTCATCGACAATTACACCTCTTGCATTAATAATTTCTTGTGAAAAAATCAATGTGGGTAATAAAAATAAGAATAAAACCAATTGTAACTTTTTCATGTTAATAATTTTTCATTCAGATAAAAATACAAATCAAAAGTAAGCCTCCATTTTGAAAACAATTAGCAAAAACGTCTCAATAAATAACAAAATATACTCAATTTCCAACAATTTTAATCAGCGACTGTAACACCAGAACATTTAAAATGGATGGGACATTTAAAACATACTCATCTCCCAAAACCGGCCTACTAATTAATAGCTAAATAGCCCGTAATCGAACTCCGAATTTTGCTCGAAAGGACCACATTCTACTGCCAATATATTCTCCCCCTTTCGCAGAAACGGTATGTATTCACTTATGTTGACATCCTCGTAGTGCCTTCGACTGAGGTTTTTTTTGTCTACTACCAAATTACCGTTCAAGTAAACTTTCACGTCT
>JBBACU010000393.1:0-2652 GCA_041656815.1 Proteiniphilum sp. | reverse complement strand
TGCCCGAGATGAGCGGAGATGAATTCCTTCGTTATATCAAGAGAAACGGCCTGTTCAAGGATATACCCGTTATCGTTCTTTCGGGAGAAGAGAGCAGCGATATACGTGTTCGAATGCTGGAAGAAGGTGCGGACGACTATATACTAAAACCTTTTAACCCCATGGAGCTCAAGATTAGGATTAGAAAAGTGTTGAAGTGAATCCTGTAGCGGTTTACATAGGTAAAGATGAACAGCTAACCATCTATTTTTCCCGGCTATTAAGCAGCGTGTTGCCGGAAAGTCCTATTGTACACGGTAATTACAAGCAGGCGGCCGAATGGCTGGCTGCTCATTCGGAAGAGAAATCCACGGTTATTCTTTACGAGCGTGATAGTTCGGATAACGATCTCGAGAAGATAAAATACCTTCGGGATAAATTCCCGTATATCTACATATTATTGGTGACGGATGACCTGACAGCCGACCAACAACTGAGGTATACCCTCAGCGGGGTTAACGACACGTGTTCGCCCCGGGTGGAGGCCGAAACACTGCGCCAGTTCTTTCTTTTCATCCAGAAGTATCAATCTGCCCTCCAGCGAAAAAGAGAGCCAAGGGAATCATCGGTTGCCATTTATAAAATAAACCCTACAAAAAGAATCTTTGATATCTTCGTTTCCCTGTTCGCGCTGGTTGTACTCTCCCCGTTAATGCTCCTGATCGTGCTGGCAATCCGGTTAGAAAGCAAAGGGCCGGTGTTTTACAAGTCAAAACGCGCCGGCAGTAACTACCAAGTGTTTGATTTCTGGAAATTCAGGTCCATGTACATGGATGCCGACAAGCGATTAAAAGAGATGCGGGAGTTTAACCAGTACGTGGCGGAGCCATCAGGTACCGATTCGTTGATTTCTCCTCCTGAATCGTCGAGTAGTGTTTCGGATGAAAAAACAGAGCAGACTTTTTTGGTGGGTGATGACGATGAGGTAGTGTCAGAAAAAGAGTATATCTCCAAAAACAGGAGAAAAAAAGGGAACTCTTTCATGAAAATCCAGAAAGACCCGCGCATTACCAAGGTGGGGCGTTTTATTCGCAAGTATAGTCTCGATGAACTTCCGCAATTGATAAACGTGCTTAAAGGCGATATGTCAATTGTAGGTAATCGTCCATTACCGCTGTACGAGGCAGAATTGCTCACACAGGATGGTAGTGTGGAACGGTTTATTGCACCTGCCGGTTTAACCGGGTTGTGGCAAGTGAAAAAAAGGGGAGACTCGGGTACCCTTTCGGCCGAGGAACGAAAAGAGTTAGATATCTATTACGCTCGGCACTACTCGTTGTGGTTGGACATTAAAATAATATTCCGTACATTTACCGCGTTTATCCAGAAAGAGGATGTTTAATTTCACGAACGGCAACACGATATGAACAAACTATCCCGTTATTTCTTTTGGGTGTGGATGTTGTTTCCCGCTTTCTCCGCGATGGCGCAAGAGGGGGTCGAATCGTTAAGCCCCGACGACTATTTAAATTTACAATTGCCTTCTTTGGAAGTGTTGTTCGAGAATGCCAAGAACAGTGCCGCGGTCGAGTTCTATAACGTGAAGATGGAAGAAGAAGCGAGCGCGTTGAAAACCGAGAAAAGGAGCTGGCTGAAATATTTCAGATTCAGTTCTACCTACCAATGGGGATTGATGGGAATCAATTCCTCCTTTTCCGACATCAACACCCCCCTTTTTTACCAGTACTCGGGTGCACGGCAAAACTGGTACAATGTAGGAGTATCGTTGAGTATACCCTTTGATGACTTTTTCGATCGCGGAAACCGGATTACCCGTCAAGAGCTTAAAACCAAAGCTACCCAAGTAGAGATGGAGAAGTGGCACGACGAGCAAAAACTCAAAATTATCGAGATGTACACGAAAGCGGTAAAGGAACTTTCGGTGTTGAAACTGAAAGCGGAGTCACTCTCGTTTACTAATGCTCAATTCACGTTGGCCCAACAAGATTTTATGAACGGGAAAATCGATGCCGGTGGATTAAGCCAAATTAAAAGTATGCAGATGAACTCTCTTGAATCGTACGAGCAAACCCGTGCGGAATTAAACCGCGCGCTCCTGCAGCTGGAAATTTTATCCAAAACGAAAATCCTTAACCGCTAAATTATGGAATTCTTACAATATATTCTTCGTTTTCTCTACCGGATTCGTTGGTGGTTAGTAATTGGACCCATTTTAGTCGTGTTGCTGGTTCTCCTCGGCACACGTAACTTGGAACGCTTTTATCCGGTGGATATGACTATCTATACCGGTATCGTCTCGGGCTATACCATGGAAATCGGGGATGTGGGCATTCAAAGTTCTGCCGTGGTGAACAATACCATCGATAACATTATCAATATTATTCTTTCGAAAGAAACCCTCGGCAAAGTAAGCCTTCATCTCTATGCTCGCCATATGATTCACGGGAACCCCGATGAAGACAACGAGTATATTATGGCTGTCAATTATCGGCACTTGCAACGAATAACCCCGCCGGAAGTAAAGAAACTGATTGACCCGTCGTCGGAAGAAAAAACCGTGGAAAACTTAAGACAGTACGAGCAAACATCCCCTAACAACTTCGTCTATGGGCTGTTTAATTGGAACCATCCTCACTACTCGTCTAGGGCGCT
>JBBACU010000392.1:0-2652 GCA_041656815.1 Proteiniphilum sp. | reverse complement strand
GAGCATCTAAATCATTAAACATAAGAACATTTAAAGCGAGTTCAATACACAATAATGTAAGAAAATAAATTAATCGTATGAAACGAACCTTCCACTTTTTCCTTTTACTGGCGATGGCCGGCATGCTATTGGCGGCTTCCTGCGACAAAAACGATAATGGAGTTCCCACGGGTGAACTTCCCGATCCCATCCGCGTAGAGCTACGCGCGGTGGAGCAGGAGATGGTGAGCGCGGACCACTCCTTCGCGTTCGAGTTTTTTGAGAATGTTTTTCTTGAGGAGGCCGGGGACGACGATGAAAACTTCATGGTGTCCCCGCTGAGCTTGAGCATGGCGTTGGCCATGACAAGCAACGGCGCCGCGGGAGAGACCAAGTCTGCCATACGCGAGGCGCTCAAGCTGGGAGCTTATCCCGACGAGGATGTAAACGGCTATTATAAAAAGCTGAAGGAGGCATTGCTCAAGACCGACCCCTCCACCAAGTTATCGATTGCCAACGCGATTTTCACGAACAAGCATATAAAAATCAAGCCCGACTTTATCAACACCAATGCATCGTTTTACGACGCCACGGTGAAGCCGGTTGATTTTGATGATTCAAGAACCGTGGGAATTATAAACGGATGGGCGTCGGATAACACCAACGGGTTGATCGAACAGGTGATCGACAAGACCGACCCGATGGATCTCATGTACCTGCTCAATGCCATCTATTTTAAAGGAATATGGACGACCGAGTTCGATCCGAAGGAGACATCCAAAAAACCATTTACCACCGCGGATGGCGTGCGGACGAACGTGGATATGATGCACCAGACCGCCAAATTCAATTACATGGCAGACGAGACTTTGCAGTTGGTGCAACTTCCTTACGGGAACGAGGCATTCAGCATGATGGTGCTGTTGCCGACAGAAGGAAGGGGGTTGAATGACCTGATCAAGGCTACCCGGCAGGATGGCTATTGGAGCAATGCGCGATCAAGGCTGCGGGAGGCGGAAGTAGTGCTCTCGCTTCCCAAATTCAAGACTACATATAGCACGAAGTTAAACGACGTGCTTGCTAGCATGGGCATGGAGCTGGCTTTTACCAATAGTGCCGATTTCTCGGGCATGTCTGATCACACTGCCAAGATTGATTTCGTGAAGCAAGACACGTACATCAGTACCGACGAAGTGGGAACCGAAGCGGCAGCCGTCACCACGGTGGGGATAATGGTCACCTCGTTGCCCATCGAACCGGAAAGGGTGGTGTTCAACGCCAACCGGCCTTTCCTGTATCTTATCCAAGAAAATTCCACCGGCTCCATCCTTTTCATGGGTGCCGTGAAAAATTTTAATTAAACGGTTCCCCGGCCGTCAAAACGAATAAGGGTTCATCGCCGGTCGTTCCCCTCCTTTCCCGATAAATCGATTGATAGACGATTTATCCAATCCTTAAACATCAAATCACTCAACGACTTTCTTTCGTTGGGTGATTTTTTTATTTCTGTTTTGTTGCATTTGGCTGAACCAAGAATTGTGTTTTTATTACGTTGAGCTTCAGTGATGTTTGCCAAAATGGATAACTTCTGGTGCTAGTGTGAAAAATAATAAGCTGATATACATTTGTTTGTAAAATATTTTAGAAAACTTTGCACGGTTGTTGATAAGATAATGGGGAAATGTTTTGCGTTTTCGGAAACTTTCCATAAAATTGCAAAACCAAAACCTTCCTATGATGGATTGTGTTATAAGGTTGGGAAAACAAAAGTTCATTATTTAATTAACAACGTTGCTGATGAAAAAGAAAACATACACGTTTGACGAAGCGTATAACGCCTCGCTGGATTATTTCCGCGGGGACGAGCTGGCGGCCAAGGTGTGGGTGAGCAAGTACGCCCTGAAAGACAGCCACGGGGATATCTTCGAGAAGACACCCGCGGATATGCACTGGAGGCTCGCGAAAGAGGTGGCCCGGATCGAGAAGAAGTATGCCAACCCTCTAAGCGAGCAGGAGCTGTTTGACCTGTTCGACCGGTTCCGCTATATTATCCCGCAGGGGAGCCCCATGACAGGTATCGGGAACGATCACCAGGTGGCATCGCTGTCGAACTGCTTCGTGATCGGGATGGAAGGTGATGCCGACTCGTATGGCGCGATCATCCGTATCGATGAAGAGCAGGTGCAGCTGATGAAAAGGCGCGGCGGAGTGGGGCACGACCTGTCGCACATCCGCCCCAAGGGGTCGCCCGTGAAGAACTCGGCGCTTACCTCTACCGGGCTGGTACCCTTTATGGAGCGTTACTCTAATTCCACGCGCGAGGTAGCGCAGGATGGACGCCGCGGCGCGCTTATGCTGAGCGTCTCCATCAAACACCCCGATTCCGAGAATTTCATCGATGCCAAGCTGGAGCAAGGCAAGGTGACCGGTGCTAATATTTCGGTAAAGATCGATGATGCCTTCATGAAGGCGGCTTCGGAAGGAAAACCCTACGTGCAGCAGTTCCCGATTGATGCCGATAAGCCAAAGTACGAGAAGACGATCGATGCCAGGGAACTGTGGGAAAAGATCGTGCACAACGCGTGGCGGTCGGCCGAGCCGGGAGTGCTCTTCTGGGACACCATCACCCGCGAATCGGTGCCGGACTGTTACGCCGATCTCGGTTTCAAGACC
>JBBACU010000391.1:0-2663 GCA_041656815.1 Proteiniphilum sp. | reverse complement strand
CTACAAGGAGCAGGGCATCAAAATTGCCGGTTATAACGATATCTTCGAATACGTTGCCAACCTGCCGGAAAATAGCTCTGTATGCGTGACCAGCAGCAAGATCAATTACAAACTGATGCATACCATCCCCGCGACATGCAAGATCGTCGACGTGCCCTCGCCCCTGGACCTGATGAAGAGCGTGAAGAACGAGACCGAACTGGATGGGTTCCGCAACGCGATGGTCAAGGACGGGGTCGCGCTCGTGAAGTTTTACATGTGGCTGGAGAAAGCAGTGCCCGCCGGCGAAGTAAACGAGGTTACGGTAGCGGAGAAGCTGTACGAGTTCCGCTCCCAACAAGACCTGTTCGTGGGCGAGAGTTTTTCCACCATCGCGGGATATGGCCCCAATGGAGCCGTAATTCATTATAGCGCGATACCGGAAACAGCCTTGGAGGTAAAACCGGAAGGATTGCTCTTGATCGACTCGGGCGCCCAGTACCGGGATGGCACCACCGACATCACCCGCACGGTCGCGGTGGGTGAGCTCACCAAGCAGATGAAAAACGATTATACCTTGGTGTTGAAAGGGCATATCGCGCTCGCTACCGCTATCTACCCGGAAGGCACCCGCGGCTCGCAGCTCGACATCCTCGCCCGGAAAGCGTTGTGGGATAACGGGCTCACCTACTGGCACGGCACCGGCCACGGCATCGGGCACTTCCTTAACGTGCACGAGGGGCCGCAAAACATCCGCTTGGAAGAGAACCCCACCCGGCTAATACCGGGAATGGTCACCTCCAACGAGCCAGGCGTTTACCGGGCCAACCAGTACGGTATCCGCATCGAGAACCTTATCGTGACCCAAGAGTACGGGAAGAGCGACGAGTTCGGCGCGTTCTACGATTTCGAGACCATCACGCTCTGCCCCATCGACACCAAACCCATCGCGAAAAAACTGCTCACCAAGAAAGAGGTCAAGTGGTTAAACAATTACCACAAAATGGTGTATGGCAAACTTAAGAAGCATCTTAACAAAGAAGAAAAAGCATGGTTAAAAGAGAAGACGAAAGCGATATAAGATTTCAGATTCAAGATTGAATCGCTAAATCAACAAAGCATTCTCATCAGCACATTAGTCACATTGGCACATTAGTCACATTGGCACATTGGCACATTAGCATATTGGCACATTAGCATATTAGCACATTAGCATATTAGCACATTAGCATATTAGCACATTAGCACATTAGCATATTAGCATATTAGCATATTAGCACATTAGCATATTAGCACATTAGCACATTAGCATATTAGCACATTAGCATATTAGCACATTAGCACATTAGTCACATTAGTCACATTGGCACATTAGTCACATTCATAAACTATGGCACTTGTAAAATCAGTACGCGGTTTCATCCCGGAGATCGGAGACAACACATACCTGGCAGAAAACGCCACCATTATCGGCGACGTGATCATCGGCCGTGATTGCAGCATCTGGTTCAACACCGTGCTGCGCGGCGACGTCAACTCCATCCGGTTGGGCGACCGGGTGAACGTGCAGGACGGCACGGTGATCCACACCCTGTATCAAAAATCGGTATCGGTGATCGGCAACGACGTCTCCATCGGGCACAACGCGGTGATTCACGGCGCGGAGATCAAAGACGGCGCCCTTATCGGGATGGGGGCCATCGTGCTTGACCACGCGGTGGTGGGTGAAGGAGCCATCATCGCGGCCGGTGCCGTGGTACTGAGTGGCACCAAGGTGGAGCCCGGCAGTATCTACGCCGGTGTTCCCGCCAAATTCGTGAAGAAGGTTGATCCGGAGCAATCCAAAGAGATGAACCAGAAGATCGCCAGCAACTACCTGATGTACGCCGGCTGGTTTAAAGAAAATGAAAGGTAAAGGTAAAGCACCGGGGGGGTTGGTTAAAAAACAACTAAGAGTGCCTCATAGTTTGAAACACTCTTTGTTTGGCCTAAACAGCGGTTGTTAATTCCGCAATACCCCGGAAACATACTCGTTTCCATTGGAGTCGGTCAGCACCGCGGGCTGCTCCGCTTCGGTGAGTGATGCCATGCTCAACGGTCTGAGCTCGTAATTATGCACCGGTTTGTACTTCATTGTCCAGAGAAAGGGAATCCATACAAAAATTCCACCAATGATGGCACCCACATCAACCTCTTCGTTTCTCGAGAGCGAAGTGTAAAAAGGCTCATATCCCTCTTTTTCAAGACGAATAGAAGTAGTGCTTCCCACTATCTTAGTGTCCGAATAGGAGTAAGGAGTCACCCCCATGTACTCCTCGTTCATGTACACCTTTGCCCCGGAAGGGTGGGATTGAATAGTTTTTTATTATTCCCTCATCGAAAAATTCTATTTAAATCCTTGGCAATACCCTATTGACATTTTATAACGTTTTCGGCGCAGCATTTTTTGGCTTTTCGCGTCTTTATAGTGAATAGACTTTCATGAACACTTATTTTTGTTAAATGAAATATCGAGTAACTGTACACGAAAAATAATCGTATGAAAAAACTTTTATTACTGCTTTTGCTCTTCCCTTTTTTACCGGTGGAAGCACAGGATTATTCTCGTTTTCGCATTGGGGCCGAGTATGGCTCCTACGAGATGGAGGGGGAGATTGATGACCGGTGGGAATTCCGGAGGGCCA
>JBBACU010000390.1:0-2669 GCA_041656815.1 Proteiniphilum sp. | reverse complement strand
TACATCCTTTCTATCATGGCCGTGAGCTGTTGGCCTTGCCAGCGGCGCATCTCTTCCCGCCCGGCGCACTCCCTTTCGGGATTCCAAATTGTATTACCTTGTCGCATGTTCTTTTCCAAGCCTGAATGCTTTTATATTCATGGTGACTATCTTTTCTCCTTTTTCCTTGAAAAACCGGGTAATGGCTTTTTCGATCAATCCTTCGTCGATCTCGATGTAAGGTGAAGCGGCTCCCAGCATCACCACGTTGAAGGTACGCGCGCTTCCCGCTTGCCGGGCCAGTGCCCCTGCTTCCACCAGCAGATGCCTTCCGGACTCCCCGATGGCCGCGGCCAGTTCTGCCTCGTCCGGGTAATTGGAAATGTTTTTGTGCGGCTCGGTGGCGGCCACCACTATGCCGTCGGGCGACAAGAAAGGAAGGTGGCGCAAGGCTTCCATCGGCTCGATAGACAGGATAAGGTCCGCCTTACCGAGAGGGATCAGGTCCGAGTATATCTCCTCCGGTGATACGCGCACGTGCGATTCCACTGCCCCGCCCCGTTGGCTCATGCCGTGCACCTCTGCCTGTTTAACATGTAGACCGGCCTCCATGGCTGCCAAGTCGATAATTGCGGCGATGGTGAGGATTCCTTGTCCTCCCACCCCCGCGATAATAATGTTTTTACTCATATTTTTAAGATTCCAAATTCAAGATTCCAAATCGTTAATCCTCACATCCTCCAATCATTTCCTGGCTATTTGGATGCACTCCCGTTGCGCGATGATCACGGAGACACCTTCGTGGTCGATTTCTTCCTTTAGTACTTGGACGTTCTCGTCGAAGTTTTTCCTATGCGGCACGATCAATCGGATATGTTTTTCTTCCACGCCAACCCCTTTGCATATCTCGTGAAATCGGCCGGTTCCCGCGGAGCTTTGTCCGCCGGTCATCGCGGTGGTCCCGTTGTCGGATATAATCACGGTTACCGGAGATTGGTCGTTTACCGCGTCGAGCAGCCCCGTGATTCCCGAATGGGTAAAGGTGGAGTCGCCAATCACGCATACGGCGGGCCGTACTCCCGCGTCGGCTGCTCCCTTGGCCATGGTGATGGCGGCCCCCATGTCCACGCAGGTGCTGATGGTGCTATAGGGGGGAAGTGCTCCCAGCGTGTAGCATCCAATATCGCCAAACACACGGGGATCGGGGTAGTCGGCCATTACCTGGTTGAGGGCATCGAACAGGTCTCGGTGGCTGCATCCCTTGCAGAGCATGGGGGGCCTTCCTTTCACGATATTTGGGACTTTTCGTGTTTCCCCGGTATCCACGTGTAGCGCGTTGGCCAGTAGGCGAGGGGCCAGTTCCCCCGTCCGGGGCAAGGTTCCATCCAGCCGCCCCCGGAATTTGTCGTTCCCGAAATAGCCTTTCAGCAATTCCTCGTAGACGGGATATCCCTCTTCGGCGATCAAGATATCGGCGTGTTGTTCGGTGAACTCCGCGATGAGGCCATCCGGGAGGGGGTACTGTGCTATTTTTAATATGTCGACAGGCAGATTGTATGTTTTTATCGCCTCCATCGCGTAATTATAGGCGATACCGAAGGCGATCACGCCCAACGTGTTATTGTTTTTTGTTGCTCTATTAAATGGGGACGATTCGGATAGGGCGGTTAGCTCTTGTTGCTTGTCGAGCAGTTGTTGGTAATTGCTTCGCGCGTTGGCGGGTAGCAGGATCCACTTCGTTTTTTCGTCGGAAAGGTGCAGCTTGTTTTGCTCCCTTGCTTTTTCCCGGATGATGCCTGCTCTCGAGTGGGAGAGCCTTGTAGGGACCCGGAGCATCACCGGTAATCCTGTTTTTTCCGAGAGGTTGAACCCGTACCGGGTTATATCGTATGCCTCTTGTTGATTAGCGGGTTCCAGCACGGGGATCATGGCGAACTTGCCATAGACGCGGCTATCTTGTTCGTTTTGCGACGAGTGCATCGAGGGGTCGTCTGCCACTACCACGACCATTCCGCCGTGCACGCCCGTGATCGACGCGTTCATGAAGGCATCGGCGGCCACGTTTAGCCCCACGTGCTTCATGCAGACGAGGCTTCGTTTCCCGGCGTACGACATTCCCAGCGCGGCTTCGAACGCTGTCTTCTCGTTCGTGGCCCAAGCGGACCGCACGCTGGCCTTTTCGTGTAGCGTGGATCGTTGTATAAATTCCGTTATCTCCGTGGAAGGAGTACCGGGATAGGCGTATACCCCGGATATCCCGGCATCCAGTGCCGCTTGCGCGATGGCTTCGGCTCCCAGCAATAGTTGTTTGTTCATAGTGCTTCACGTGGGTTTTTCGCGGATTGCATTTTCACGAAAAACCGCACCTCAATCGTGTGTTTTATTAATAGAAACGTGTTTCAGGTTACAAAAATACAAAAAATAAACCGGTAAAGCATTAAATAATCAGTTTGAAACAAAAAAGCCTGTTAGTCGTCGTTTCGACTAACAGGCTTTATCTATACTGGCCTCGTGAGTTCTTTCAGAACTTATATACCGGCCGGGTGTCAACTGCTCGTTGCTTAATGGCGTTCGTCCCTATGTCCATCTTGTCTTTCGGGACGTGGCAGCAGCACCTTGCGCGAGAGCTTGAACTTGCCGGTACGCGGGTCGATATCGATCAGTTTTACCTGTATCTTATCGCCTTCCTT
>JBBACU010000389.1:0-2671 GCA_041656815.1 Proteiniphilum sp. | reverse complement strand
AAGCCCATCACGCGCTAAAAATCTTAGAATTCGTATCCGGGAGCGGGTCTCTATCTCCTCGGTATATTCAACGTACCCGGCAAGTTCTAAGATTTTTAGCGCGTGATGGGCTTGCAACGCGGGCAACTTAAAGGCCGCGCAAAACTCGTACAGGTTAAAGTCGTACACGTTGTTATACCCTGCCCCCACTGCCACTTGGAAAAAGTGGCCCAGCGCCTCGTAGGTACGCGTGATAAAATCACGGTCGGGGAAAGAATCGCTGATCCTTTTTTTCAGCTTGACGCTGTCTGCCTTCGAATAGAGGAGGATAGCGTAGGAGCGGCTCCCGTCACGCCCGGCACGCCCCGCCTCCTGAAAGTACTCTTCGGGAGAGTTGGGGAGATCCAAGTGGATCACCGTCCGCACGTCCGGCTTGTCAATTCCCATGCCAAACGCGTTGGTGGCCACCATCACCCGGCATTCGTTAAATCGCCAGGCATTTTGCTTGAATATCTTCTCTTCGTATGAGAGCCCCGCGTGAAAGAAATCGGCGGAAATACCGGCTTTCCGCAATGCCCTCGCGGTTTCCCGCGTTCCCTGCCGGCTTCGCACGTAAACGATGCCGGTGCCGGGGACAGACCGAAGTATATGCACCAGCTCACCCACCTTGTTGTCCACCGCGCGCACCACGTACGAAAGGTTCTCGCGCGCGAAACTCATCCGGAAAACATTCGTCTCTTTGAACAGGAGCTTCTCTTGAATATCTTTCTCCACAGCTCCCGTGGCGGTTGCGGTAAGCGCCAATACCGGCACCCCCTCCAACAGCTGCCTGATCTCCGCGATCTTCAGGTAGGAAGGGCGGAAGTCATACCCCCACTGCGAGATACAGTGCGACTCGTCCACCACCAACAGGCAGACATCCATGGCTTGCAGTTTTACCCGGAAAATATCGGAGGAGAGCCTTTCGGGCGAGACGTAGAGAAATTTAAAGTCGCCAAATATACAGTTTTCCAAGGTAGTGAGTATCTCGCCGCGCGACATCCCGGAGTAGACCGCGGCCGCCTTGACGCCTCGCTCGCGTAGATTATCCACTTGGTCCTTCATCAACGCGATGAGGGGGGTCACCACCAGGCAAATCCCTTTCATTGCCATCACCGGCACTTGAAAAGTGAGCGATTTACCCCCGCCGGTGGGCATCAGTCCCAAGGTGTCCTTCCCTTCCCATACCGACTGGATAATCTCCTGCTGCAACGGGCGAAACGAATCGTATCCCCAATAATCTTTCAGTATATCATGAAACAATCCCGAATGCATACGCGAACGACCTTGCGTTTCACACCTGAATATCCCGGATCATCAGTTGAGTGAATGACTTTGATCCATGCGTGTTCCTCTCAATCGAGTAACAGATATCGACCGGGAATCCCTCTTTTATTCGTTTAAAATGATCTTGCTGCGAGAAAGCAATGCCCGGCATGGGAGTCTCCACGGTGTCGTCGACCAGCTCCAGCTTGATGTGCCGGTTTCCTTTTCCCACCAACTTGCTACCGCCCGTGTCGTACACGTTCCGGGTGAGGAATACCGGGTTTTCGTTTTCCGGCCCAAACGGGCTGAAAAGAGAAAGCCCCTCCACCAAATCGGGGGTAATGGAAGAAAACGGGATCTCCACGTCCACGGTAATCTGCGGCGACATCATTCGTTTCTCCATCTGGCTGAAAGAAAGATCATTAAAACGTCTTTGAAACTCGTCTAGGTTTTTTTCAAGGAGCGTTAACCCCGCGGCATACGTGTGGCCGCCAAAATTTTCCAGGATGTCGCGGCACGATTCGATGGCCTTGTAAACATCGAAGCCGGGCACCGAACGGGCCGACCCGGAGATCACGCCATTAGACTTGGTCAGGACGACAGCCGGACGATAATATTTCTCGGTCAATCGCGACGCCACGATCCCCACGATCCCCTTGTGCCACGTCTCGTCATACAGCACCAGGCTTTTTTGGCTCATGACATCCACATGGTTATTGATGTGCTTAATCGCCTCGTCGGTTATTTTCTTGTCGAGTTCCCTTCGCTCTTCGTTATACTTGTCAATGAGCTTGCTCTTCTCCCGGGCAGTAGTCATATCGGTTGCCAACATCAGCTCCACCGCCTCTTTCCCGTTCATCATCCTCCCCGAGGCATTGATCCGGGGACCAATCTTGAACACGATGTCGTTGACGGTAATTTGCTTCCGGTGCAACCCGCAAATCTCGATAATGCCTCGCAGACCGAAACTTGGATTGGAGTTCAGCTGCTTCAGGCCATAGTAGATCAACACCCGGTTCTCGCCCGTGAGCGGCACGATATCGGAGGCAATGCTCACTGCCACCAAGTCGAGGAGTGGCTCGATCTCGGAAAAGGCGTACCCGTTACGCCGGGAGAACGCCTGCACCAGCTTAAAACCCACACCGCAGCCCGACAATTCATCGTATGGGTAGATAGAGTCTTTTCGTTTGGCATCCACCACCGCCACCGCGTCGGGGAGCTCCTTATCCGGCATATGATGGTCACAAATAATAAAATCAATCCCTTTCTCTTTGGCATAGGCCACCTTGCCCAGCGCCTTAATGCCGCAATCAAGAGAGATAATAAGCTTCACATCTGTTTCAACGGCATAATCGATTCCTTGAAACGAAATGCCATACCCTTCATC
>JBBACU010000388.1:0-2673 GCA_041656815.1 Proteiniphilum sp. | reverse complement strand
CTTTTTTGATGAGCTTGTGCAACGCCTTGAGTTCTTCTTTAATCGGTGCTTCGTCCGACACCGCTACCGCTCCACCTTTATAAAAAAGATTCCATGTCTTGCGCAGAAAGCGGTGAACGCCATCGATCCCGTTGGTATCCCATGGCTTGGACTGCTCCAAGGGACCGAGGAACATCTCGTAGAGACGAAGGGTGTCTGCCCCGTACTTCTCCACGATATCGTCGGGGTTTACCACGTTATACATCGACTTGGACATCTTCTCGATGGCCCACCCGCAGATATATTTTCCATCTTCCAAGATGAATTCAGCGTCTTTGTAGTCCGGGCTCCAGTTCCGGAATGCCTCGATATCCAGCACGTCGTGGTGCACGATATTCACATCCACGTGGATGGGGGTCACGTCGTACTCCTCCTTGAGGTTGAGCGAGACGAACCGGTTGGTTCCCTTCACCCGGTAAACGAAATTGCTCCTCCCTTGTATCATGCCTTGGTTCACCAGCTTCTTGAAGGGTTCCTCTTCGCAGGAGATGCCCAAGTCGAACAGGAACTTATTCCAGAAGCGGCTATAGACCAAGTGTCCGGTGGCGTGTTCCGTGCCCCCGACATAGAGGTCCACGTCACGCCAGTAGCTGTTGGCTTTTTCCGACACGAGTGCCTCGTCGTTCCTCGGGTCCATGTACCTCAAGTAGTATGCCGACGAGCCGGCAAATCCCGGCATGGTATTCAGTTCCAGCGGATATCCCTCTTTTGTTTTCCACTCCTTGGCGCGGCCCAGCGGGGGTTCGCCCGTCTCGGTTGGCAAGTATTTATCCACTTCCGGCAACTCCAGCGGCAGTTCGTTTTCGGGAAGGGTGTAGGGCATGCCGTCTTTGTAGTATACCGGGAAGGGTTCTCCCCAGTAACGTTGCCGTGAGAAGATGGCATCGCGTAGGCGGTAGTTCACCTTCCGGTAGCCTACTCCCTGCTTCTCCACCTCATCGATGGCCGCGGGAATGGCTTGTTCCACCGTCATCCCGTCTAAGAAACCGGAGTTCATCATGACCCCCTCTTTCGCGTCGAAGCTCTCCTCACTCACGTCGCATCCCTCGATAAGCGGTACGATAGGCAAATTAAAATGCTTGGCGAACGCGTAGTCGCGGCTGTCGTGTGCCGGCACCGCCATAATGGCCCCGGTACCGTAGCCCGCCAGCACGTAGTCGGAGATCCAGATAGGCAGGGGTTCTCCCGTGAAAGGGTGGGTAGCGTGTGAACCGGTAAAAACACCGGTTACCGACTTGTCGGCCATCCGCTCCCGCTCCGTCCTCTTCTTGCTCTTCTCGACGTATGCCTGTACTTCGGCCCGTTGCTCGTCGTTGGTCAGTTCTTCCACCAGCTCGCTTTCGGGAGCTAACACCATAAAGGTCACCCCGAAGATGGTATCGGCACGGGTGGTAAAAATATCAAACGAGGTGCCCCGCGAGGTGGCAAAGTGCATCACCGCCCCTTCACTGCGGCCAATCCAGTTACGTTGCGTCTCCTTGAGGGAGTCGCTCCAGTCGATCTTCTCCAGCCCTTCCAACAGCCGTTGCGCGTAGGCGGAGACACGCAGGCACCATTGGCGCATTTTCTTTTGCACCACGGGGTAGCCCCCCCGGATGGAGAGTCCTTCGCTCACCTCGTCGTTCGCGAGCACCGTCCCCAGTTCCGCGCACCAGTTCACGAGGGTATCCCCCAGGTAGGCGACACGGTAGTTCATCAATATCTCTTGTTGCTCTTTTTCCGATTTTTGGTTCCATTCTTCCGCGGTGAACTCCATCGGTTCGCCGCAAGCGAGGTCGAGTCCTTCCGTTCCCTGTTGGGAGAAGACCTCCACGAGTTCCTCGATGGGGCGTGCCTGTTGGGCCTGGTTGCAGTAGTAGGAATGAAACATGCGGATGAACGCCCACTGCGTCCACTTATAGTATTCCGGGTCGCACGTTCGCACCTCGCGGCTCCAGTCGTACGAGAAACCGATCTTATCCAGTTGCTCCCGGTAACGTTGAATATTGTTTTCGGTGGTGATGGCCGGGTGTTGCCCGGTTTGGATGGCATACTGCTCGGCTGGCAGGCCGTACGCGTCGTACCCCATAGGGTGCAACACGTTAAATCCTTGCATCCGCTTGTAACGGGAGAAAATATCCGACGCGATATAGCCGAGCGGGTGCCCCACGTGCAAGCCGGCACCCGACGGGTAGGGGAACATATCCAGCACGTAAAACTTGGGCTTCGTGCTATCTTCCGTCACCTTATATGTCTGATGGTCTATCCAATATTGTTGCCACCGTTTCTCGATTTCCTTAAAGGTATAATCCATTCCTATCCTACTTTTTAAACGGTGCAAATATAGTGAAAGCCGAGGGAATAACCAAGCTTGTTAATGTGACTAATGTGATTAATATGCCAATTTTCTTAGGAACGAGAGCATAGCCAAACTTGTTTGAGCTTTGCCGAGTGACGACAGAAAATGGACGAAGTCAATGTGATTAATGTGCCAATGTGACTAATGTGCCAATGTGACTAATGAGATTAATCAACGAATCATCACATCTGCTAATCATCACATCAACTAATCTGCTAATCAACAAATCAACCCCGGTACATCCGGTCGATAACATCGGCATACTTCTCCAAGATCACTTTGCGCCGCAGCTTTAG
>JBBACU010000387.1:0-2678 GCA_041656815.1 Proteiniphilum sp. | reverse complement strand
TAGCCAAAGCCATACGCCCCCATCGGAACCACGTCGAGTTCTTGGCCTTCATCGCCCAAGGCACCGTAATTATACCGGATTGCTTCGGCTTTCAGGTTGAAACGCCCGAAGTCCCCCACGATATGGCCCGCGAACGCGGTGGATAGTTTCGATTCATCGAGCGTGGCGTTATAGTTCTCGCCGGCTTGGGCCGATACTCCTACCTGCCAGCTACCGGTAACATGCCAGATCAGGCGTGCGTTAAACTGGTTTAACTCGGTCAGGTTCGCGGGCACGTCGGCAACCACCTCTCCCTCGCTATTCACGAAAGCACCGTTCCCGGGGATGATGTCGTAGGAGTACCTTCCCGCTTGCGGTTGTGGGCCGGGGCCGGCTGGTTCGGCTTGGCGGAAATAAGCCAATGACAGGTCGAGGGACGGGGCCGGCTTCAAGTCGAAGCTAATCCCCATATCGTAATCATCCTCCAGCCCCACGTAGTAAGGCACTTGGAAGAACCAGGAATGGGAAGCGAAACCGGGTATCCCGAAAGGCACTTGGGAGACCCCCAACTTCATATACACGTTGTCGGAAAAAGCATACCCGAGATAGCCATGATGCAAGAAATGGGTATCGGAGGTGGGGTAAAAGCGGTACTCGAAACTAAGATCAATGCCTGACATGGAGCCATCCACGTTGAGCCTCCACGTGTCCCATGTCATTTGTGGGTTAAATTTGCTCCCCCCGCTTTCATAATGAGGAGAGAGTATATTATACCGAACGGCTCCTCCAATTTTGAAACCATCCTCTTTACCCTCGGATTGGGAAAACAGTGAAAATGAGAAAATTGATAACGTGAAAACTAAAACTACCTTTTTTAAAAACATACAACTTTTTGAATTACTTGATTTATATAGAAGAACTATCTCTTCTTCGTCTCGATAGAGCAAACTCGTTTAAAGAGCCAAAGGGAATGGAACCCGACAATGCTGGGCACTTTAAAAAGCCGTCATGGGTGTAACACCTAAATCAACATGTAAAAGGGAGGGCAAAAAATCACGGTTCTCGTGAACGAATAACCACGTGAGAAGTTATCAAAGAAACATAAAAAAACCCTAGTCCGCGCTGCAATTCACTTTGGTGAAGCAACTAATCTATGGATAACCCGCGCGAGTTGAATGAGTCCATTCATATTCCGCGGGCATTTTTTCTAACGCGCTGCAAAGGTATAAAAACAATCGCACGGGATCAAGTTATTAGCGGCTTAATCAAGAAAAACAACAGTATAAAACTGTATGACAGACTATTAATACTTAATTAACACATGCAAGAAGGAGAGATAAATGAAAGATAGCCGGCAACAGCGGCTCAGGCTATCCCTGAAATACAAACCGAAAGCGCCGCGTGCCTTCGGTTTGTGTGAGCCAAGTAACAGTGCTCTACTACATTCTTGGAAGCATGAAGGTGTTACCTGCTCGCGCCATTCATGATGGGAATTTCCCGCTTCACGCTTTGGCTAAGCGAGATCATGGTCTCCGTGGCTACTACGCCGGGTATCTCTTGGATGTGGTTATTGAGCAGGTCCATCAGGTGTTCGTTGTCGCGGGCATAAATCTTCACCAACAGTGTATAGGCTCCCGTGGTAAAGTGGCATTCGGTTACCTCGGGGATCTTCTCGAATTCAGGAACCACGTTTTTATACATCGATCCTTTTTCCAGCTTCACGCCGATATAAGCGCTGGACGCGTATCCCAAAACTTTTGGATTCACATGGTAACCCGATCCGGTGATCACCTCGTTCTCGATCATCCGTTGCACCCGCTGATGGATAGCGGCACGCGACACACCGCATTGTTCAGCCACATCTCTAAAAGGGATTCGAGCGTTTTGAGAGATAATCTCTAAAATCTGCCTGTCTAATTTGTCTATCTTCTCCATGGAAAGCACAATTTGTTTAATGCTCCAAAAGTAATAAATTTCTATGATATTATGACAATTTGGAACGATTATTTTGTAAAAACGGGTATTTTCGAGATAAAACGAAGGTAAAAAGCGGTAAACTTATCGTTTTGCCAATTTTGAAAAATAATTTTCTGCCACGATCAGGTCGAAAGGGGTGGTGACTTTCATGTTGCTTTCTTCACCCGGTATAAGCACGATGGGTACCCCGTGCCTCTCCGCCACCGAGGCGTCGTCGGTAAAACAAGGGTTGAAACCGGTGTTGTAGGCTTCTTTTAATAGGGCAGCCGGGAAAACTTGCGGTGTTTGCACGATTTTTAGCCGTTTCCGGTCGACTATCCTACTCCCCGTTTCCGTGAGTATCCGCACGCTATTCACCTCATCCACCACCGGCACCACGCCTTTTCCTTGTTCAAAGGCGGCATCAAAACAACGCCCGATAAGGTTGGGTGTCACGAAAGGACGAGCGCCGTCGTGGATGCCTACCGTCTCCTCCCCCGTTATTTCGCGTAGGCCGTTCGTGACAGAATGAAAGCGTGTTTCTCCCCCGGCTACTTTCACGTGGGGAATGCTAAACCGGTGTGTTTCCCGTAGCCTATCCCACAGCGTCATGTACTCCTCGGGAAGCACCAGCACGATCCGCAAGCGGTAGTCGTACGCGTGAAAGGCCCGGAGGGTATGCATCAGCAGGGGCTCGTCGCCAATGGATTGAAACTGCTTGGGCAATTCTCCCCCGGCACGTA
>JBBACU010000386.1:0-2698 GCA_041656815.1 Proteiniphilum sp. | reverse complement strand
TGCCGACGCGAAGGGAATGTTGAAAGCAGCTATCCGGGATAATAACCCGGTGATTTTCTTGGAATACAAGGCGCAGTATAACATGAAGGGCGAGGTGCCCGTGGATCCCGACTTCGTGCTTCCCATCGGCAAGGCCGACATTAAAAGAGAGGGGAAGGATGTGTCGGTCATTACCTACGGCCGCATGCTCGAGCGCGTATTGCAAGCCGCCCAAGAAGTGGAAGAGGCCGAAGGGGTGAGCGTGGAGGTAGTTGACCTGCGCACGTTGGCCCCGCTTGATAAAGACGCGGTGATCAACTCGGTGAAGAAGACCGGGAAAGTGTTGTTGGTGAATGATGCCCACAAGACCAGCGGTTTTATCGGGGAGGTAGCAGCCATGATCGCGGAGAGCGACGCGTTTGATTACCTCGACGGGCGGATCCTGCGCCTCGCGGGCGAAGATGTTCCCATACCTTATAACCAGACCCTCGAGACCGCGATGATCCCGAGCGTGGAGCGTATTAAAAAATACATCCTGCGATTAGTCAATAACCGATAAACAGGGAACGAATGGAAAGAAGAATGATACGGGCAACACCGGCTGCCCGGGCGCTGGCAAAGCGTCTCGGGGTAAGGGACTTGGCCGACGTGACCGGTACCGGTTACAAGGGGCGTATCCATAAAGACGATGTTGCCGGTTATAACTACGAAGAGAAGATACACGTCTCTCCCTTGGCGCGGCGTATTGCCGAAGCACACGATATCGACCTGAAAGGGTTGAAAGGAACGGGACACGATCATAAGATCATGAAGGACGACGTGCTTCAGCTAATCTCCGATCCGGAACTGAAAGCCCGTCTCTCGCTAAATGATTTTGGCGAGATCGGGGCACCGTCGGTTCAGGCCGGCACGGCAGCAGCTGCCACCGCGGCCTCCGCGACGGCAAAAGAGGTCGGAAAGCAAGCTGCTCCCAAGGAAGCGATAGCGGGTGAGACCGAAACCGTCCCGATGACGCAAATGCGCAAGATTATTGCCAAGCGGATGGAAGAGAGTTACTTCGGCGCGCCTACCTTTATTCAAACGTGGGAGGTGGATATGACGGAGATGTTGGCACTTCGCAAGCGGCTGATCGATCCCATCAAGGAGAAGACCGATAAGAAACTGACGGTGACCGACCTCATCTCCATGGCGGTGGTGCAAACCCTGATGAAGCATAAATACATCAACTCCAGCCTTAACAAAGAAGGCACAGAGCTCACGTTCCATAACTACGTGAACCTGGGCATGGCCGTTGGATTGGACGAAGGGTTGCTGGTGCCGGTAGTGAAAGGCGCCGATAAAATGTCGCTCAGCGAACTGGTCGTTTCCCTGAAGGATCTGACCGAGCGCACCGTTAAAAAGAAACTGCTGCCCGATGAACAAGCCGGAAGCACGTTTACCATCAGTAACTTGGGCATGTATCCCGTGGACGAGTTTACCGCGATCATCAATCAGCCCAACGCGGCAATATTGAGCGTGGCATCCACGAAGCAGACCGTCGTACCTATTGATGGAGAGCTGGTAGTCCGCCCCATCATGAAGATGAGCCTTACCAGCGACCACCGGGTTATTGACGGGCTAACCGCGGCGAAGTTCATGACCGACTTGAAGGCGGTGATGGAGGATCCAATCACATTATTAATTTAAAAAACAACGAGGTGCAAGGCGCGAGGGTTCAGTCATACGGCAACCCTCGCCCCAAACACTTCACCCCCAATAAAACAAGTATATGGCTTTTGAAATAATCATGCCCAAAGCAGGGATCGACATGACCGAAGGGCAAATTGTAAAATGGTTGAAGAAGGAAGGCGATCCCGTTACCGAAGGGGAGATCATCCTCGAGATCATGACCGATAAGACCAGCATGGAGATCGAAGCGGAAGAGACCGGTATCCTGCTCAAGATCGTTCACCAGGATGGAGATACCGTGCCGGTGACCGAGGTGATCGGTTACATCGGCGATGAAAACGAGTCGGTGGATACCCTGATGCCGGAAGTGATCGAAGATACCGGTGCCGAGGAGAGCGAAGAGGACAAGCGGATGGCCCGTTTAGAGGATAACTACCAAGTGGTTGTCATCGGGGGAGGCCCGGCAGGCTACGTGGCGGCCATCAAAGCCGCGCAACTGGGTGCCAAGGTGGCCATCGTGGAGAAAGGTGTTTTTGGCGGTACCTGCCTCAACGTGGGATGTATCCCTACCAAGACCTACCTGAAAAACGTGGAGATCATCGAGCATATCAAGGTGGCCGCGTCGAGAGGAATAATCATCGATAGCTCGGCCATCAAGGTCGACATGGAAAAGGTGCAAGAGTTCAAGAACGGCGTGGTGAAGAAACTGACCAGCGGCGTGGAAGCACTCCTCAAGAGCAACGGCGTGGACATCTACCGGGGCGTGGGCAAGATTAACAAGAACAAAGACGTGGTGGTTAACGACAACCAGGTCATCAAGGCCGATAAAATTATCTTGGCCGGGGGATCCAAGGTGTCGAAGATCAACATCCCGGGCATCGAGAGCGAAAAGGTACTTACCAGCGATGACCTGTTGGCCATCAAGGAGGTACCCGAGACCTTGGCCGTTATCGGCGGTGGCGTGATCGGTACCGAGATGGGGCAATCGTTTGCCGGCCTCGGCTCTAAAGTGACCATCATCGAGATGATGGACCGCATCGTGGCGAACCTC
>JBBACU010000385.1:0-2714 GCA_041656815.1 Proteiniphilum sp. | reverse complement strand
GCCAGAAATTCAATATCGACGTGTTCATCGACCTGCTTTCTTACCGCAAGTACGGCCACAACGAGGGAGATGAGCCCCGGTTTACCCAGCCTGAGTTGTATGATATCATCGCAAAGCATAAGAACCCGCGGGATATCTATGCCGAGAAACTGATCGAGGAGGGCGTGATTACCCGGGAAGCGTTCGATGCCAAGGTAGAGAGGTTTTACCAAGTGTTGGAAGACGCGTACGCGGCTTCAGCCGGTACTAATCCCCTGCACCTGCATCCATTCCTCGGGAAGAAAAGCCGCGCCATCGAGTTTCCCGAGCCCATCGATTACGAGCGTCCCGCCAAGACCGCGATCTCCCGGGAGTTGTTCCTGTCGCTCGCGAAAAGCATCACGGCATTGCCGGATGACAAGAAATTTTTTAATAAGGTGAGTCGCTTGTTCGCCCACCGGGCAGATATGATAAAGTCTGACTCTTACGACTGGGCGATGGGGGAGTTGATGGCGTACGCGTCGCTCGCGAGCGAGATGCACCCGGTGCGGTTGAGCGGCCAAGATTCGGAACGGGGCACCTTCTCGCATCGCCATGCCGAGATCATCACCGAAGATGGGAAGGAGAAATACTTCCCCCTGAAGAACCTGGGAGTACCTCAAGAGCCCGTGCGGGTCTATAACTCGTTATTGAGCGAGTACGGCGTGCTGGGGTTCGAGTACGGCTACTCGTTAGGGCTGCCCAACGGGCTCACCATTTGGGAGGCACAGTTTGGCGACTTCTATAACGTGGGGCAGGTGATCGTGGACCAGTACATCGCCTCCGGACAAGAGAAATGGGGCTTGCGGTCGGGATTGGTCATGCTGCTGCCGCACGGGTACGAAGGACAGGGTGCCGAACACTCCAGTGGGCGCGTGGAACGATTCTTGACCATGTGTGGTAATTACAATTTACAGGTGGTGAACTGCACCACCCCGGCTAATTTTTTCCACGTGATTCGCCGTCAGTTGCACCGGCCCATCCGGGTACCGTTGGTGGTCTTCACTCCCAAGAGCTTGTTGCGCCATCCCGCGTGCGTCTCGACGCTGGCCGATTTCACGGAGGGGCATTTCACGGAGGTGATGGCAGACCAAGAGACCAATCCAAGCGAGGTGACAAGGGTACTCCTGTGCAGCGGCAAGCTCTACTATGAGCTGGCAGCCGCACGCGCCGAGGAAAAACGTCGCGATGTCTCCATCATCCGTATAGAGCAGCTTTACCCCTTCCCCGCAAAACAACTCGCGGAAATTTTGAAGACATACCCCAAGGAAACGGAGCTCTTCTGGGTGCAGGAAGAACCCCTGAACATGGGTGCGGCCGTTTTCATCCAGCAGCAAATTGGCAACCGGCTCGCGCGGGTGATTGGCCGCCCGGCCAGCGGGGTTACCGCCGAAGGGCTTACCGCGTTGCACAAGATCAACCAGGCGGCCATCATTGAGCAGGCGTTTTCACTCGAGGGTATAGAGAACAAAGAGAAGGAATAATGAATAAAAAATTATAGCGTTAAGGGCCTATTGACTTTGTCCATTAGTCCATTAGTACATTAGCACATCGGCACATTAGCACATTAGCACATTAGCATATTGGCATATTGGCACATTGGCATATTGGCATATTGGCACATTGGCACATTGGCACATTGGCACATTGGCACATTAACACATTAGCACATTGATTTAATATGGCGATCATTGAAATAAAGATACCCAGCCCGGGTGAATCCATCACCCACGTGGAACTTTCTCGTTGGCTCGTGAAAGAGGGCGACGTGGTTCGAAAGAATACAGAAATCGCGGAGCTTGAATCCGACAAGGCCACGTTGATGCTGGTGGCAGAAGAGAGCGGGAGAATTTCGTTGAAAGCACCCGAAGGGGAGATGCTCGAGGTGGGGACAGTCGCCTGCACCATTGATAGCTCGGTGCAAACCGGGAATGCTGCCGAAGCTGCCCCGGTGCAACCTGACGATGCTTCCGAACTTCTCTCGGCACAACCGGGCGATGCTCCGCAACCCGCTCCTCCGCGATCAAGCGACACGTCTCAACCTTCCGTGGAAGAATCCGGCAAGTCTGCCGAACCCGCCCCCGCCCACGACAAGGGGGGAGCCAAAGAAACGGCCGGCACGGGGGAGGATGATCCGGAAGGTGCGACCGGCACGGCTGATTCGGCTGACACGACCGATTCGGCCGGCACGACTGGCACGGCCGATGGCGCGGTAACCACGCCCAATAACGGTAAGACCGAAGGGCGCGATAAGGTGAAGGTGACCCCGCTCGCGAAGAAAGTGATGGAGTCGCACGACTTATCGGTAGACGACGTGATCAGGGGGCTAAGGCGCCTGAAGCGGGAAGACGTGGAGGCTTCGATGAGTGCTCCCGGCGAAGCAACGGCACACGGCGGAGAAGGCTTTAAGAAAGCAGCCAGCCGCGCGTCAAAAAGCAACCGGTTAAGCTCTCTGCGCAGGAAGCTTAGCGAGCGGTTGGTGTCGGTAAAGAATGAAACAGCCATGCTCACCACCTTCAACGAGGTGGATATGAAAGCCATCATGGATATCCGGAAGAAGCACCAGAACGCGTTCGTGGAAGCACACGGTATCAAGCTCGGCTTCATGTCGTTTTTCTTGAAAGCTTGTTCCGTCGCCCTCCAAGAGTTTCCCCAGGTGAATGCCATGATAGACGGGGAGAACCTCGTGACGTATG
>JBBACU010000384.1:0-2718 GCA_041656815.1 Proteiniphilum sp. | reverse complement strand
ACACCGGAGGCTCCGCCCGAACCAACTAAGGAAGAGGTGTTATTGACCGAGATTCGCGACTTGCTTAAGAACAAGTAAGCCGTGTAACGGTGTAAAGGCCTGAGGCCACTGAAATGTATGACCGTCAGGTGCATTAATGCCCGGACGGTTTTTTTATATTATTTGTAGCGTTTTCACCGGGTGAGTCGTATAGGTATAAAACGATAATCAATTAAAAATAAAAGAACATGAAGCGTAAACTATTTTTTATGATCACTGCCAGCCTCTTATTGATTGCCGTGGCATGTAACAACGAAGTGGAAAAAATGACAGATCCCAACCCATACACGATTCGTAAAGAAAATTTCCTGTTTAAAAAGGACATGGGATTATATCTCACGGCTCAACAGAAACGATCGGCTACCTATTCGAAGCCCTTTGAGATTGATCAGGTTAACCGTGAGGGGGATCTGCTTCATATCGGGGTATCATTCCCCGCGGGCTGTAATGATAACGAGTTCGAGGTCATTTGGGATGGGTTAATTATGGAGTCCTCTCCTCCACAAACCCGAATATTTATAAAAAGAAACGCGAAAGACTGTACCCCCTCGGATGAAATAAAACAATTGACGCTTACAGTTGATTTAAACGAACTCATCTTTAAAAATGGGGATCAACAATTGCAGAGTGCCGTTGTGATTGTATCCAACGCGTCAAAAAAAACAAACAGTAAAGAAGCGGATATCCCCGTTTCAAGTAATCCCTAAACGATCAACCGACTACTTAATCAAAATGCTATTCCAAACCCGACGGTAGGATAACATCATTCTATAAAAACAAAGTAGAGTAGTGAAGTGAACGATAACGACAACAAGCTGCGTGAAGTTATCCGCGGTTGTAGCCGGAACGATAGCAAGTCGCAAGAGAAGCTTTACAAACATTTTTTTGGTTACGCGTTAAGCATTGCCTTGCGGTATTGTCAGCAACGCGATGATGCCCTCGATGTTGTAAACGATGGTTTTCTTAAAGTTTTTTCTGGGATCTCCGGTTACGATGTGGCCCGCCCCTTTAAACCTTGGCTTCGAAAAATTATCGTGAACACGGCACTCGACAAGGCGAGAAAAAGAAAGGTTTTTTTGTTCGACGAGGAGCAAGATTCCCTTCAAGTGCCCGATGAAAGCGTGAACGTACCAGAGAACTTGGGGGCAGGTGATGTACTGGCGTTGTTGAACCGACTGCCCGAGATGCATAAAATAGTATTTATGCTCTACGAAACGGAAGGGTACAGTCATGATGAGATAAGCGATAAATTGCGCATTCCTATCAGCAGTTCACGTGTTTATCTTGCACGTGCGAAAAGCAAGCTTCGGGAATTATTCCCCTTGTATTTTTGATGAAGACCATGGTTATGAAACATTGGGAAAAAAATAATCAGATAGAAGACTCAATCCGCGGGTTGCTCGATGAGAGAGAAGAATCGTACATTCCCGGCGCGTGGGAAGCTTTTGTCCATCACAGGGATAGAAGAAGAAAAAAACGGTACCTGAAGTTCGTGGCCACGGCCGCCTCCTTCTTCCTTATTCTTTTCGTTGGTTTTCACTTTCTTTTTTCTCCCGATTCCCACTCGCCACACTCTACAATAGAAAGGGCGATGGATGGCGAGCAACGTCCAGTGGTAAAATCACCGATGGTTGAACAACCCGTTATTAAACAGCTTGCTGTCTTGTCACCCCCAACTCAACCGATGACACTCCTGGAGCCAGAGACCAAACGCCCTCCCACGGAGCGTGTCGACACGACTCAACAAACAGTCATCCCGAAAAAGGATCAAAAGCCTTTAACCGAAAAGAAACAGACGTCGACCGACAAGAGTTCCGATCCATGGTTGGTAAAAAATAATGAAGAGCATCGTACCACTCGCGAAAGAATTCGATTGGGGATTCACTTTTCCCCCGGGATAGTCACTACCTCGTCGGCAACCTCATTCGCTATTGCCGGGGGGATCACCGCGGATATTCCTATAAGTGGTTCTTTTTCGCTATCCACGGGCATCTTAACCGAGCATCAGCATATTTCTATGACTCAAGCGAGTCGGGAATCAATGGGAATAGATTACCGAACCTCTGGAGATTTAACAGCGATTGATGTTCCTCTTAACCTGACATGGAAATTTCACAGCGTAAAAAACAGAAGTTTTTATATTTCCGGCGGGGTATCGTCGATCTTATTCATACAACAAGAGTACCAGATGATAGATAGAAAGCAAGAACTGGTAGAGCTCGTTAAGGAGCACAACGGAAAACAGGAAATTGTTTACGAGGTTATCACGAAAGAGTCAGTAACCGCGGAATCATCCCCTCCCTTTGACAACTTCCATCCGTTCGGACGAATAAATTTAACCCTTGGAATGGAGCAACGACTCACCGGGCGTTTCTATTATCACGTGGAGCCCTACGTGAAGATACCGATAACGGAATTAGGCACCAAGGATATGCGGTTTATGGGAGCGGGAATCAACTTCAAAGTTTCATTCTAACCCTGACTCTATTTACCCCGGCGGTTATGCAGCCGCCTAATTTTCACCGGAACCACACTTTCATCAAAAAATCACACTATTTTTGTAACCGAACACGGGCGAGCAATGTCCTATGATTGTAAACAGATTATTCACTTTTAAAATGCAACGATTATGTGGGACGATTTTATACCGGTAATAGCCATTATTTGCACCATAGGCTT
>JBBACU010000383.1:0-2719 GCA_041656815.1 Proteiniphilum sp. | reverse complement strand
AGGAGCCGGATTAATCGCGTGCGGCGGGCAAGCCAAGGAAGAGGCGGAAAAATACCGCGAAGGATGGACATTGGTATGGGAAGACAACATGGAGCAGGAGGGGAGCGACGCCACAGAATGGTCCCGCGTACCCAAGGGCAAGCTCCCCAGAGACAGGTACATGAGCACGAACGACGCGCTCTATATTTATCAAGATGGGAACCTGGTATTGCGCGGCGTGGAGAACATAGGCAATAACGGGGATATGCCCTTCCTCACCGGGGGAATTTCAACGGACGGGATAAATAAAAACAGCGTGCAACGAATCGAAGTAAGGGCGCGCATGAGTCCTGTTCCCGGCACGGTATCCTATATCACGCTGGTTCCCGCGGACGGTCATTCCAACGTGGCTGTCGACTTGGCAAAACGGTACGGGGTAGACGAGTTCGTGTACCAGTCGATCACGTCGGAATACACCACCACGGAAGGAATGCCTGATAACCCGCCTTCGAGCGCCCTCGTGGGAGTCAACCCGAACCAGTACCACGTGTATGGTGTAGAGAAATACCCCGACAGCTTGGTTTTCTTCGTGGACGGGACCCGCGCGAAGAAATATCCGCGCATCCTGACCGATATACCGGGGCAGTTCCCGTTCAACGACTTGGATTTTAATTTGCAGATCGGGGTACAGATTAACAAAGATGCCTTGCCGGAGGAGTTGCCCATAGACTTGTTTATCGATTGGGTACGGGTTTACGAACCGGCAACGGTTGCCACCCCAGAGTGATTTGTACCGTGAACTTTGTGTTCAATGAATGCCCGGAAAGGATTTAATTCTTTTCCGGATGGTATGGCTTACAAGGGCAACGAGCGGGTGAAGAGCCGTTCTTCGGCCAGTTTCTCGTACTTCGTGCCTTTCTTGCCGTGGTTCGCGTAGGGATGAATGCTAATGCCTCCCCGCGGGGTGAAGATGCCGGTCACCTCGATGTACTTCGGGTCCATCAACCCGATTAAATCCTTCATGATGATGTTCACGCAATCCTCGTGAAACGCCCCGTGGTTCCGGAAACTAAAAAGATAAAGCTTGAGGCTTTTGCTCTCCACCATTTTCACGCTCGGGATATAGTCGATACGAATGGTAGCGAAATCGGGTTGCCCGGTAATGGGACAGAGGCTGGTGAACTCCGGACAATCGAACGTTACCCAGTAATCGTTGCCGGGGTGTTTATTGTCGAATGCCTCCAATACTTCCGGGGCGTAATCTTGCTTGTATTCTGTTTTGCCACCCAGGTGGCTAAGTCCTTCTATTTGCATAGCTGTTTTTTTTAAAAATTTTCGAGGTAGCCGTAACCGGGACACCTTATCGGTTATACCTTTTTTCAGAGAGATACTCCTCCAGCCCCCGGTTACGCAGCTTGCAAGCGGGGCAGTGGCCGCACCCCTCGGCCAAGATGCCGTTATAGCAGGTGAGTGTTTCGTTTCGTACGGTATCAAACACACCCAGCTCATCGGCCAACTGCCATACCTCTTTCTTGTTTCGCCACATCAGTGGCGTGTGAATCACGAACTGCTTGTCCATGGCCAGGTTGAGGGTGGCATTGGCGGAATGGATGAACGTATCCCGGCAGTCGGGGTACCCGCTGTAGTCGGCTTCGGAGACGCCGGTCACCAGGTGCCGAATCCCTTTGCCGTAGGCGATGGCCGCGGCGAACGTGAGAAAAAGAAGGTTCCTGCCGGGTACGAACGTGTTCGGGTGGGAGCCCGCCGGGTGTTCTTCGTCCATCGTGATATCCAAATCGGTAAGCGAATTGGGAGAAAGGCGCGCGATAACATTCGCGTCCACCAGTTGAAAGGAGGCACCGGCAATCGCGGCTACCCGTCGCGCATTTTCTATCTCCTGGGAGTGGCGCTGGCCGTACGCGAAACAGAGCGCGGCGGTATTCCTGAAATGCTGTTTCGCCCAGTAGAGGCAGGTGGTAGAGTCTTGCCCACCCGAGAAAAGCACGAGCGCGTCTTCGTTTAAATAATCTTGCATTGTTCTTTGTTTTTTACGTGGTTTCCTAAGCTACACAGGGAGATGACTTCCCAGCGCAAAGGTAACAAAAAAAACGCGTGATTCAATGAATCACGAATTAACATTGTATTTCTGAACATGTTGTTCCAACAGGTTGTTATAAACGGAGCGGGGAGCAACAATTTTGCAAAACCGGACTAAGAAGTTGGTTGTAGTTATTGTGAAACAGGAATTAGTGTAAATTAAGTTATATAAATCAACGGGTGGCACAAGAGAACGGGGAGAGAGAAAATAAGCCGCCCAAATTTCACAATTCGAACGGCTTCATAATTAAGGTGTCATATAAAAATGACAGTCCTGCAAATATACGTGATTATTTAAATTAAAATGCAGGTTTGTAAGGTTTTTTTTATAGAATATTGCAAAAAAACACGCGTATGGATGATAACATGATGAAAGACAATATTGCCAGCAAATCTAAACGAAATAGCGTGGCAGAAACAATCCTCGTGAGGTGGAAATGGGACAAGCACCACGATTACCGCACTTTCGTGCGATTACGCTATGGCGGTGCCTCTGAAACATTGTACGACCTGAAGGTGAAGTACCCGGAAGAGTCGAACGAAAAGGTTACCGTGCTCATTCATGCCGACCAGTTAGCCGATTTACCTCGTGAGGAACAGGTAGATCACGTGGTGTCTATGCTTACGACGAGATGTGGAAATG
>JBBACU010000382.1:0-2720 GCA_041656815.1 Proteiniphilum sp. | reverse complement strand
GGTTCAGGATAAAACGATCGATGCCCGGGATACTCATGACAACCTTCATAACCGGTTTGTTAATGGCGGGAAGGATTTTCTTCTTGTAGATCTTCTCGAAGATGAGCGGCACCGTGATGATCAGGTGCGGCTTTACCTCCTGCAGCGCGTTGATCAAGTTCTGCGGGGTGGGGGTGACGCCCAACAAGGTGACGTGCACCCCGGCCGAGAGGGAGTAGAGGAAGTCGAACGTGCAGCCGTAGACGTGCGCCATGGGGAGGAAGGCCAATAGCCGTTCACCGGTGAAGAGGAGATCAAGTTCATGCGCGTAGGTGACATTGCCCGCTAAATTATTCGCGGTGATCATCACTCCTTTGCTGTACCCGGTAGTCCCGGAGGTGTAGTTGATGCAAACCACCTCGTCGTTATTCACGTCGGCGTACCGGACCTCCTCTTTCGAGAACCCGTTGGGGTAGGTCTCTTGGAACATCTTGCCCCAGCCGTCAACAATGTGGCGGGTGTCATCGTCGCCCTTCACCAGCGAGTAGGAGGGGGTCGCGATAACCGGGACGGTTACCTTCTCCCCGTCAAGTGCTTTCCAAAGAGAGTTATTGACAAACACGAGTTTCGAATCGGAGTGCGCGATGATATTCTCCATGCTTTCTGGGTTAAACTCGTGGAGGATGGGCACGATGATGGCCCCGTGGGTGATGGCGGCCATGAAAACCACGGCCCACGAGGAGTGGTTTTTCCCAATCAGCGAAACCTTGTCCCCCTTTTGGATGCCCAGCGCCGTGAAAAGCAGGTGGAGCCGCGCTATCTCGGCCGCCAATTCTCCGTAGGTGTACGAAGTTCCTCCCTTGTAGTCGGTCAGCGCCGGCAAATCCCAATTCTTTTTAAAGCTGCTCTCGTATAGGTTGATGAAGTTTTGCTTGATCATGGATGCACATTATTCAATTGTTTGTGCAAAAATAGCGGCTAAAAACCGATTCTCAAAGGAAAAAGGGGGAGAATTGGGAGTAAAAGTGTAATTTTGTGCTTTTATTAATTCACAGTTTTTATTCACGCGCGCTATACGCGCGGCAGTTGACGACATCGTGTTATGATTGATCAAACCATTTTTCAAAATAAAACAGCCTCCTACCACACGCTGGGGTGCAAGCTTAATTTCGCGGAGACCTCCGCCATTGGCAGGCAGCTGTTGAACTCGGGGATAACCCGCGCAAGGAAAGGGCAACAGGCTGATATTTGTGTGATTAACACCTGTTCGGTGACGGAGTTGGCCGACAAGAAAGGGCGCCAGGCTATCCGGAAAGTGATCCAGGAGAACCCCGCCGCTTTCGTGGTGGTGACCGGTTGCTACGCGCAGTTGAAGCCGGATGAGGTAGCGGGCATCGACGGGGTGGACCTGGTGCTGGGAGCCGAACAGAAGCTCGACGTGGTGAAGTACTTGGACGATCTCACGAAGAAGGAAAAGAGCGAGGTGGTGACTTCGAAAACCCACCGGATCCGGTCGTTCGTGCCCTCCGTGTCGGCAGACGACCGCACCCGCTACTTTTTGAAGGTACAAGACGGGTGCGACTACTTTTGTTCGTTCTGCACCATTCCCTTTGCCCGCGGCAGAAGCCGTAACGGATCGATTGCCGACCTGGTGAAACAAGCCGAGCAGGTGGTGGACGAGGGCGGCAAGGAGATCGTGCTCACCGGCGTGAATATCGGCGATTTCGGGCACACCACCAAGGAGAAGTTTATTGACCTCGTCAAGGAGCTGGATAGGGTGGAAGGGGTGGAACGGTACCGGATCTCCTCCATCGAGCCCAACCTGCTATCGGACGAGATCATCGATTTCGTGGCGTCGTCGCGCCGTTTCGCACCTCATTTCCACATGCCGCTACAGGCAGGCAGCGACGCGGTGTTGGAACTGATGAAAAGACGGTACGACACGGCGTTGTTTCGCCACAAGATAGAGAAGATTAAAACGATCTTGCCCCACGCGTTCATCGGGGTAGACGTGATCGTGGGGGTGCGGGGGGAGACCGACCACTATTTTGAGGAGAGCCGGGCCTTTATCGAATCGCTCGACTTCTCGCAGCTGCACGTTTTCACCTACTCCGAGCGCCCCGGTACTCAGGCGCTGCAAATCGATTACGCGGTGGATCCCCGCACGAAGCAGGCCCGGAGTAAGGCATTGCTCGACCTGTCGGACCAGAAGCTTCATGGTTTCTACGAATCGCAGAAGGGAACCCGCAAGAAGGTGCTGTTCGAACACACGAAAAGGGGGCAACGAATGCACGGGTTCACCGAAAACTACGTGAAGCTGTACGCCGATTACGATCCGGCGCTTATCAACCGCGTGATCGAGGTGGAGGTAGGAGCGTACGACGCCGACGAGATGGCCATGGAGGCGGTAATATAAATGATTGGAACAGGTTGATGGAGGAGGATAGTAAGAAGGGAAGCACGGGATATTGGTTACTGCAAGGAGCGGCTTCGTTGCTCGCGCTGTTGCCCTTCGGGGTGCTGTACCTGATTTCGGACATCATGTTCGTGGCGGTGTACCATGCGGCGCGATACCGGAGGAAGCTGGTGAAGAGAAACCTCGCGAAGGCCTTTCCGGATAAATCCGACAGGGAACGAAAACGGATTGAACGGGAGTTTTACCGCCACCTGTGCGACTACTTCGTGGAGACCATCAAGACGTTGCGCCTAACCGAGAAGGAGGTGAAAAAGCGGATGAAGTT
>JBBACU010000381.1:0-2724 GCA_041656815.1 Proteiniphilum sp. | reverse complement strand
CTGCACGAACCTGCTCGTGGGGAAAAAAGCTTCCACTGACGGGTCCACCCTTATTTCTTACGCGGCCGACTCCTATGGCTTATACGGGGAGTTATACCACTGGCCCGCCAAACAATACAATCCCGGCGAGATGCTGGAAGTGTACGAGTGGGACTCGGGGAAATACTTGGGCGAAATACCCCAGGCCCTGCAAACTTATAACGTGATTGGCAACATGAACGAACACCAGCTGGCGATTGCCGAGACCACCTTCGGGGGGCGAAGCGAACTCTCCGATTCTACCGGCATCATGGATTACGGCAGCCTGATCTATATCACGCTACAGCGGGCCAAGAGCGCCCGGGAGGCCATCCAGGTGATGACTGACTTGGTAAAAGAACATGGGTACTACAGTTCCGGCGAGTCGTTCTCGATTGCCGACCCCGAGGAAGTATGGGTGATGGAGATGATCGGGAAAGGTCCCGCCAACAAGGGGGCCGTGTGGGTGGCGGTACGAATCCCGGACGATTGCGTAACGGCACATGCTAACCAGGCACGGATCCAGCAGTTCCCGTTGGACGATCCGGAGAACTGTCTCTACGCGCCCGACGTGATCTCGTTTGCCCGTGAGAAGGGATACTTCGAGGGAGTGGATGCCGATTTCAGCTTCGCGCAAGCCTATGCCCCCCTCGACTTTGGAGCCCTCCGGTTTTGCGAGGCACGTGTCTGGTCGTTCTTCAACCAGGTGAACAAAGATATGGGCCAGTACGTTACCTACGCACAGGGAAAGACTACCGACCCCATGCCACTGTATATCAAGCCCGACAGGAAACTGAGCGCGCGGGATATTCAACAGATGATGCGCGACCACTACGAGGGTACGGAACTCGACTGGCGCTTCGACGTGGGCGCGGGCCCGTTCAACTCACCCTACCGCTGGTCGCCCCTCACCTACGAGCTCGACTCGGTAGCTTATTGCAACGAACGGCCCATCGCCACGCAGCAGACCGCGTTCTCGTTCGTGGCACAGATGCGCTCCTGGTTGCCCAACGAAATCGGGGGAATCCTCTGGTTTGGTATCGACGATGCCGCCCAAACCGTTTATTACCCCTTCTATTGCGGCCATACCGAAGTACCGCACGAGATGGCAATTGGCAATGGCGACCTGCTTAACTTCTCTTGGACGTCGGCCTTCTGGATCCATAATTGGGTTTCCAACATGGTGTACACCCGGTACAGCGACATGAGCGAAGACATGAAAAAAGTGCAAGCGAAGCTCGAGGACCAGTTCGAAGCTTCAGCCCTGGAAGTAGAAGAAAGGGCCGTTGCCCTTTACAGTCAATCCCCATCAAACGCCATTCATTACCTGACAGGATACACGAACGAACTGGTGAACGAGGGCGTGGCAGAATGGAAGAAGCTGGGCGAATACCTCATGGTCAAGTACATCGATGGCGTGGTGAAACGGGAAGAGAACGGGCAGTTCCAACGCAACCCGTATGGGCAGCCCGCTAATCCCATCAGGGCAGGGTATTCTAACGAGTTTTACCAGAAGGTGGTGGACCAGACAGGCGACAAGTACAAGGTATTGCCCGTGGAATAAGAAACAAAAATATATAACAAGAGAATTAAACACGATTTTAGATATGGAAGATGAAACTTTAATCGCACGCGTAACGGACAAGGCTATGTCTTGGTTAAACGATAATTACGACGTGGAAACGAAAGCAGAGGTACAGCGTATGCTCGACAACGAGGATAAGCGGGAACTTATCGACGCGTTCTACAAGGACCTGGAATTTGGTACCGGTGGACTGCGCGGCATCATGGGTGCCGGCAGCAACCGCATGAACCGGTACACCGTGGGCGCTGCCTCGCAAGGGCTCGCCAACTACTTGAAAACAGAGTTCGCCGGGCTGGAAGAGATCAAGGTGGTAATAGGCCACGATTGTCGCAACAACAGCCGCGTGTTTGCCGAGCTCAGTGCCGACATATTCAGTGCCAACGGTATCAAGGTCTATCTTTTCGAGGACCTGCGCCCCACCCCGTTAGTATCGTACGCCATCCGCAAGCTGGGATGCCAAAGCGGTATCATGATCACCGCGTCACACAACCCGAAGGAGTATAACGGCTATAAGGCTTACTGGAACGACGGCGCCCAGGTGCTTGCCCCGCACGATAAGAACATCATCGCGGAAGTAAACCGCGTGAAATCGATCGATGACATCCATTTTGAAGGGAACAAGAAACTGATCGAGATCATCGGCAAGGATATGGATAAGGCTTTCATCGAGGAGGTGAAGAAGCTGGTTCTATCCCCCGGTTCGATTGAACGGTTCAAGGATCTCAAGATCGTTTACACGCCCATTCACGGTACCGGCATCACGCTGATTCCCGACGCCCTAAAAGCCATCGGTTTCACCAATATCATCAACGTGCCGGAACAGGACGTGATTAGTGGCAATTTCCCGACCGTGATTTCTCCTAATCCTGAAGAGCCTGCCGCACTGGACCTGGCCATCAAGAGGGCCATCGAGACCGATGCCGACCTGGTGATGGCTACCGACCCCGACGCGGACCGCATAGGAACGGCCATCCGGGATAACGAAGGCAACTTTATCTTGGTAAACGGCAACCAAACCATGTTGCTGTGCCTTTACTACCTGATGACCCGCCGCGAAGAGCTGGGACTCCTCACCGGGAAAGAGTACATGGTAAAGACTATCGTTACCACAGAACTGGTGA
>JBBACU010000380.1:0-2737 GCA_041656815.1 Proteiniphilum sp. | reverse complement strand
AAGAGCGCTTCGGCCGTCCAGAACATCGAGAAATTATTCTGTTTATACATGTTGTTGCGTTCCACCTTTTTGCCGATCAGGTGATCCGACCCGTAACGCGAGCAAGACCAGTAGGTCTCGAAATCCTCCCACCTGCCGGTAAGGATAATCTCCCGGGACACCGCGTCAACTGCCTTTAGCGCGGCCACCTTATAGCGCTCGTCCCCGGTCAGCGCATGCAATTTCAACAGGAAAGTGGCAGATAGGGATGTTTCCGGGGATTCGTTCAGGTGCTCCATCGGTTCCAGGGTCTCCCTATGGAGCCACCCGGGAAAGAAGCCTTGTTCCGATTGTATCTTCAAGAGAGCTTCGCCGTATGTTTGGGCATACTCCAACAGCCGCTTGTCTTTTTCCAACTCATCGTACCAACGGAGCATCAACAGTGCCGTCCAGCTCATATCCAAGATATGGAAAGGCGATTCAACCGGGTTCCATGTATACGGATTCCGGTTGGAGTTTCCCCAGTAATAAGTTTCCCATCCTTTACTCCGGTTATACTTTTTGCCGTCGATTTCGACCTCGTGCATCTTGGTGCCGATCAATCCCGGGAAAAAACCATTCTTTTGGGGGAACGACAGGGCCAGCTCCTTGGTGAGCCGCGCCTTCTCCATCAACCCCGCATTGCCCGTACGTCTCGCGTAGCGGAACAGCCCGCTTGCGGAACGTAACGAGCTAAACCATGCTTGGTTCCAGATAGAACGAAACTCCCGTTCGTTCACCTCGCCCGGGTAATTGGGACTCTGCGTCACGTTCACGATAAAGACCGGTGCGCCTACCTTTTTGCCGTCCAGTGAAAACTCCTGCCACACGCTCTCGCTCCACGTGTTAAATGCCCAGTTATAGGTATGCTCCACGTACTTCTCCAGGTTCTCGTCCACCGGGTTTCCGGCTTCGTAGAGCTCGTGTCCCCACCGGCTCCACAGGAACTCCAACGGGGCCCGGAACGGGTTTTTCACTGCATCCGCGTCGTCGTGCACCATCAGGTAAAACCCGATCTCCACTTCTTCGGCAGGGTAAGTGGCTCCTGCCTCTTTCATGAAAAGCACGTGATCATCGATCCTGCTGTTGCTCATCCCCAGTACCAACCGGTTACCCGGGGCATCCATGTCGAGATACCACCGTACCGGCGTGCCATGCAATAAGATATCCAGGTCCGGGATCAGGGTAATCACCCGCTGCCCGTCGGCCGCGATCAGTGCCGGGGACCGGAACACGTGCTGTTCAACAACGTGCCGGTCCGTGGGCGTGAGGTGGGGTGCCCAGTGGAAGGAGGGGGTAAATCCCGGTGTCACGACCACCTGCCAATCGTCTTGCTGGATGGTTTGACCGGGAGAGAAACTGAATCGTATATGCAGACAATTCCTATCAATCACCTTGATCCGGCTTTTTCCCTTTTCATTTCCCAGCAGATCGTATTGAATCTTCCGAACGGCATTTTCCAATGAAGGGGGCAGCTCCAACTCCACCGCCGGAGATTGGTTTGTTATTCTCACATCCTGCGCGCGCAGCACGGAAGGGAGTACCACCATCATGACCAACAGTGTATAAATAAGTCTCTTCATCATCATTTTCAAATCAACTAATCAGTAAATCACCACATCAACTAATCACCACATCAACTAATCAATTTATTCTTTCCAGCGTGATTAAATTGAGTTCAAACAGGTTCGCTTCTCCATTCGATCTCACGTGGAACGTCACCGAGTTGGTCTGGGGAGTAAGTTGAATATCTCCCACGTGTACTCGTTCCCGGAATCGCTCCTCCCCCGATCGGGTAGAAATCCAATCCGACAGGCGATTTTGGCGCTGCCATACTTGAAAATCAGCTCCATTGGATCTTTCGTGGTAATTGAGCAGCACCCGATACCTCCCTTCCGGCACATCGTTAAGCATTACCCGCGCCATTCCCTGTCCATAAGAGGTAAGCATCAACCCCCGGTCGAGGATAGCCTGTATTCCCCTATCCAAGGTCACCTCCATCAGTTGCGGAAAGTATACATGAGCCGCGGGCAGGTATACCTCCCTGAGCTCCTCGGTTGGCTCCATCCGTTCTTTCAAAGGCTCCGCCCCGTAATAGAACGCCACCGAAGCATAATCAACGGGGAAATCGTTCCCCACTTCGCCATGCTCCATCCCGTGATAGATCTCCTTCTCCCAAGGCATCTTATCCGAGAGGAAGAAACGATATGCTCCCGTACGCGCCATGGGCAAGGAATAATCGAGTGAACCATGGATAGGCATGCTGATGCCCCGGTCCCACCGGTCGAGCAGGGCGTACCATCCCCCGTTGTAGTAATCTTCCGATCCGGTACCGTGCAGGCGCGCCTTGCCGTCCACGTGGGTGGTATCGTCCCCTTCCCAGAAGAGGGTCATGCCCGGGCGCAACGCTTGCGCGTGGTGCACCGTGCCCACGTAATGCCCTTTTCCGGAAGTCTTCAAAAAAGTATAGAACTCGCCGATCTCCGGTTTTTCCCTTCGCCAGACGCTATAGAGTTTCCCTTCGTCTGCCGGGTTACGCGCGTTGTCGTTGTAATACACTTTCGTGGTGACCGATATGGGATTTTGCCGCACGCCGTCGCGTTGCGCGTACACCAGTTTCATGGAAGCTGACCGGTCGTACGGCATGGGCAGGTAACTGTAGTTGGTGGTGCCCCGCCTTCCCATCACGATGCTCCGCATGGCCGGTTGGCCGAACGCG
>JBBACU010000379.1:0-2740 GCA_041656815.1 Proteiniphilum sp. | reverse complement strand
TTTTTCCGGCGGACCAATCCCCCGTAAAACAACGCCAATCCCGGAATAGTCATCATCATTACAAGAATCGTGGCCACTATGATCCACGCGGTGTCGCCGCTGTTCAAGGCAGGAGCCGCGTCATCCTGCGCAAAAGCAACCACAGGCACGGTAAATAACACGCAAAACACCCCTATATATTTTATTATTGTATGCTTCATAATCTAAAAAATTAATGGATTAAAAATTACCGGCCTACACGCTTTCGCTTTCGTCGTACAATGACTTATCGCCGCGATCGCCGGTCCGAATACGAATGGATTGCTCGATGGCGGACACGAAAATCCGACCGTCGCCGCTTTCACCCGTGTAGGCGGAACGCAATATGGCGTCAATCGACTTTTGCACGTTCATTTCCCTCACCACGAAAGAGAGGTACACACGTTCAATGGCATTCACATCGTAGGCGATGCCCCTGAAAATAAGCCCCTGTTTGGCTGTTCCCTGACCTTTCACTCCCCACCAGGAGAGAAAATCGATATCGGCTTCATGCAATGCTGCTCGAACCTCGTCGAACTTTGACTCGCGAATAATTGCTTCAATTTTTTTCATACGATTAATTTTTTTTTCTTGTTGGTGTATGGGATATCCGCATTAAGCTATATGAGCAGAGTCAAGCTTGCTTGGACTATGCCATAGCGAGCGAATATCTAATTATAATGAACTCGCTTTAATCATGTCTGGTGTTTAATAATTTAAATGCTCGTTTCATAGAAATAATTTATTTGGGTGTAAAAAAATGAATGGGTTCAAAAACTGACACCAAATACCAGAAAGACATCCTTTCTATCGGGATTCAGTATGATCTGCGAAAAAACAGGCAGCGAGAAAGAATCGGTTATTATTATCTCTTTGCTTGCCTTTATGGAAGCATTGACCAACGCGAATCCGGCTGAATAAAGTCCCGCCCAAGGAGTCGCGCCCAGTATCAGATCAATGGCAACCCTTCCCGCCTGGAGGGAGTAGCACGCTTCCACGTAACTGGAATAGTCATCGTCTCCCGCGAAATTTGTATTCCAGGCCAACGACAACGGTGCAACTTCTCCGAATGAATAGCCCAGGGTTGTTTCAAACACGTGTTCCGAATAATCAAAATAATCTACACGCTCGCCGGCAGGAAGATCATGAGGGAAAAAATAATCCGTTACTAAAACCGAGAAATTTCCAACCGCGTAGCCCGCGTACAGGTCAACTTCTCTCCACGTGTTTTCGAAACTTGCCGACCCCCACGTTCCGACTGAAAAATTGCCCACCGAAAGGGAGATACCCGGCTGAACGGAAGCCGGCCCACAGTACAACCCGCGCCAGATATATGAACTCACGATATCGGCACCGGGCGAAACAGCTATTTCCCGCGCGTTAACCCCATTGGTCGCGCTCACGAACACCCACAAAACAACAAGCACCCTAATCTCCTTCATACTTTCTCATTTTTAAATAAATAACTCTAAGTTTTACCTTTTGAAACCAAAACTAATTTTATTTAGTCATTTTGAAATCAAAATAGATAATTAAACATCGTTTTGATTGAATCAATGCGCGAAGATAATCAAAAAGATTGTTTGCCAAATAAATTTTGAACATTTTGATAAAAAAACAAGAAAAAAATTTAGGGGAAGAGAGAGAAAATGACTATTTTTGGGAAAACCGGAACATGAAAAAGCATGGGTGATTTACGTCATTGGACGCGGGAATTGTATCGAGAATGAAGGCTGCATTGCAGATTGAGGTATTTACACGTTGAATCGAAAATCGAAATCTATCCATAAACTTGCTAAAAACTAAAACCATGTCCATAAAAAACTACACACGTGCGTTTTTCCTTTTTGTAATCTTGGGAATTTCCTCCTCCATGCCTACCATACAGGCACAGGAAACAGACTGGCGGGTGCTCGTGGAGCAAATGGCGGAAGAGGAAGAACCGCGCGCCGGTGCCATTGAAAACTTGTACGAAGAGTTATTATACTTGGAAAACAATCCCATGGACCTCAATAGCGTGAGCCGCGACCAGCTGGAACGGTTCCCACTCCTCTCCTTAGAGGAGGCAAACAACCTCGTCGACTTCCTCGAGAAGAACCGCCCCCTGTATACCGTGTACGAGCTGCGCAACGTGCCTCGCTTGGATCACCGGACCGTCGCGCTGATCCTCCCCTTTTTCCGTATCGGTGAAACAGTGGGGGTACAAATACAAACAGAAGCACGGCCAGTTGACATCTTGAAACGGGGGCAGCACGAGGCACAGGTTCGCTTCGACAAGACGCTCACGCCCCGGGCGGGCTACGGGGAATTCTCGGACAGCATTCTGGAGCGTTACCCCAACCGGAAGTACCGGGGTGAGGATTTCTACACGTCGCTCCGCTACTCGTTCCGCTACCGGGACAAGGTGCAGATGGGGTTCACCGCCGAGAAAGATGCCGGGGAGCCATTCCTCAAAACGGGATACCCCAAGGGGTACGATCACTACGGCGTGCACCTGATCGTCCGGGATATCGGGCGACTTAAAACCGTGGTACTGGGCGATTACCGTCTCTCGTTCGGGCAGGGATTGGTGCTGAACAACGATTTCGTGGGGAGCAAGGCGTGGAGCACGGATAACGTGTCTCGCCGCACGCAAGTGCCCAAACGCCACTTCTCCACCGCCGAGAGCGGGTTCTTCCGGGGAGCCGCGGCGGTGGCGGAGTTCGGGGACATCTCACTTACC
>JBBACU010000378.1:0-2740 GCA_041656815.1 Proteiniphilum sp. | reverse complement strand
GCGGGGAAGGCTCTTCGGCGGGAACCTGTCGGTCTTCTGCGGCATCATCGGTTCGCGCTATGCTCCGGTCCCCCGGGGCGGGATCCTCTTCATCGAGGATACCGGAGAGTTGCCTTACCGGGTGGACCGGATGATTTACCAGCTCAAGCTTGCCGGGGTGTTCAACCGGATCAGCGGAATGATTGTTGGCCGGTTTACCGGTTACGAGGAGGACGACCAGATGCGTGCCCCGCTACTGGCATCGATCCGCGAAGCGGTAGACGAGTATGCTTTCCCGGTCTGCTTTCACTTCCCGGTGGGGCACACACGCTTGAATTTTCCGCTAATCATGGGGCGAGCCGCCCGGTTGAACGTGAATAGTGAACGTGTCATTCTTAATCAATAAAACAAATCAAAAAGTATTAGATAATGGAGATTAGTACAGAATTGATGTTGCTTGTAGGATCGGTTTTGTTTTTTATAAGCATGCTGGTAGGGAAAGCGGGCCACCGTTTTGGTGTTCCCGTGTTGTTGCTTTTCCTGGGAGTGGGCATGATTTTCGGGTCCGACGGCTTCGGCCTGGAGTTCCAGAACGTGCAGACCGCGCAGACCATAGGTACCATTTGTTTGTGTATTATCCTCTTCTCGGGTGGGTTAGACACCAAATTCTCGGAGATCAAGCCGGTGTTGTGGCCGGGGGTAATACTCGCTACCGTGGGCGTGCTGTTGACAGCGGTCCTAACCGGGATTTTCACCTACTGGCTCTCGGGGATGATGTTCCCTTCCATGGGAGTGGGCTTCGCGACCGCGATGCTATTGGCTTCTACCTTCTCGTCCACCGACTCGGCGTCGGTGTTCGCGATCCTGCGTTCCAAGGGATTGTCGCTCAAGAACAACCTCCGGCCCTTGCTGGAGTTGGAAAGTGGTAGTAATGACCCCATGGCCTACATGCTCACCTTGATGTTCATGAGCATCATCCAGTTCGGGAGCAACCCCGACTACGGGGCGGTGGTCGTCAACTTCGTGGTTCAACTGGTAGTAGGAACCGTTGCCGGTTTCCTCATGGGACGGGGAGCGGTGATCATTATCAACCGGATAAAGATGGGAAATACCGCGTTGTATCCCATCCTCCTGCTCACCCTTGGCCTTTTTATCTTCGCGGCCACCTATTACCTGAAGGGGAACGGTTACCTCGCGGTTTATATCGCCGGGCTGGTGATCGGGAACCACAAGTTCACCCACAAGCGCACCTCGATGCGGTTCATGGACGGGTTCGCTTGGATGAGCCAGATACTGCTATTCCTCACATTGGGGTTGCTCGTGAACCCGAGCGAGCTGGTGCCGGTGTTGGTGCCAGCCCTCCTTATATCGGTATTCCTTACCTTCTTGGGGCGCCCCCTCACCGTGTTTCTCACGTTGATCCCCTTCCGGAGAGTCGGGTTTAAAGATAAGCTTTATGTCTCGTGGGTAGGATTAAGAGGGGCCGTGCCCATCATTTTTGCTATCCTCCCGCTGGCGGCGGGAATACCCCATTCGCGTTGGGTCTTTAACATCGTGTTCGTGATCACCCTTGTCTCCTTGCTGGTGCAGGGAACGTCGCTGCCCATGGTGGCGCGATGGCTGGGTCTGGCCGATAAGCCAAGCCAAGACAAGGCGCTGGAAGATTTTGACGTGGAGTTCGCCGAAGAGATCAAGTCGGCCATGACCGAGATACTCATCACCGAGAATACGCTGCAGTACGGCAAGAACCTGATCGAGATGCCACTGCCCGAGAAAACGCTGGTGGTAATGGTGAAACGAGGTGAGCAGTATTTCGTGCCGACCGGCCAAACGGAACTTCATGCCGGCGATAAGTTGCTGGTGATATCCGACGACGAAGACGCGCTGAGAGAGACTTACCAGAACATCGGTATCTCCAATTACTCCTATCAACGGAATACATAAATAGAGCGGCACTTCATGAAACAGTCGCAGCTCTTGTGCTTAGCCGCGCGGTCACTGGTCAAAGCCCAGTAAATAAATTAATCGTATGAAACGACAGGGTTTACTTTTCGTCTCTTTCGCGTTGCTATTGGTAGGCGTGCTCTTTACCGTATCGTGTAACTCGTGCCAATCCAATAAAAACACGGTGGTGCCGGAACCTTATGTCCGGCGCTCCCCGGCATTTAATGCCGACAGTGCTTACGCGTACGTGGTAGCGCAAGTGGCTTTTGGCCCCCGGGTACCCGGGACGGCGGCGCACGCGGCCTGCGGCGATTGGCTGGTGGCCAAGCTGAACGAGTTTGGTGCCGAGGTGGTGGAGCAGAAGGCCGAGATCACCCATTACGACGGGCGGAACCTGCCCATGCGGAACATCATCGGGAGCTATCGCCCCGACGCGGAGAAGCGGGTGTTGCTTTTCGCCCATTGGGATACCCGGCCATTCGCCGACGAGGAAACGGACGTGCTGAAGCAACAACAGCCCATTGCCGGTGCCGACGATGGCGCGAGCGGGGTGGGAGCGCTGCTCGAGATAGCCCGCCAGCTGCAACAACAACCGACCGGGGTGGGGATAGATATCATCTTCTTCGACCTGGAGGACTGGGGACAACCGTCGTTCAGTAACGAGTGGGTGCAGGGCGACTGGTGGTGCGTCGGCTCCCGGTACTGGTCGGAGCAACCCCATGTGGAGAATTACAGGGCCGCGTACGGTATCCTGCTCGATATGGTGGGAGCAGCGGGGGCAACCTTCATGAAGGAGGGGTACTCGGCGCAATACGCT
>JBBACU010000377.1:0-2745 GCA_041656815.1 Proteiniphilum sp. | reverse complement strand
AACAATGGAGACAATGATTTTACTGGATCAGGTGCATAAGATCTACCGCACCGAAGAGATTGAAACCGTGGCGTTGGAAAACGTGAACCTGGAAGTGAAGAAAGGGGAATTCCTTGCCGTGATGGGGCCATCGGGGTGCGGAAAATCCACCCTGCTTAACGTGATGGGACTTTTGGATATGCCTTCCTCCGGACGTGTTGTGCTCGACGGGAAGGAGACGGCTAACATGAAAGACCGCCAGCTGGCCAAATTTCGTAACGAGAACCTCGGTTTCGTGTTCCAAAGCTTCCACCTCATCAACTCGCTCAACGTGCTCGATAACGTGGAACTGCCGTTGCTCTACCGAAAGGTGGGCGCGCGTGAACGGAGGCGACTTGCGGAAGAGATGTTGGAGAAGGTGGGGTTATCACACAGGATGCGCCACTTCCCCACCCAACTGTCGGGCGGACAGTGCCAGCGCGTGGCGATTGCCCGTGCGGTGATTGGTAACCCGTCGATTATCCTCGCCGACGAGCCGACAGGGAACCTCGACTCCAAGATGGGCGCGGAGGTGATGGATATCCTGCACATGCTCAACCGCGAGGACGGACGCACCATCGTGATGGTAACGCACGACGAAAGCAAGGCCGCTGAAACCGGGCGTACCATCCGCTTCCTTGACGGACGACAGATCATCTAACAGACGTGAAATGTGGGATTTACAAAACAGATAGAACAATGAAAACAAAAACTTTATTAACCATTATCCTTGCCATAGCGGCAATCAGCAGCGCGATGGCGCAGCGTGGAATAGTAAAACAAGACCGTAAGGTGGCGTCATTCTCGGCGATCACCGCTTCGGGCGGATGGGATGTGATTATCCAGCAGGGAGATCGGCAGTCGGTCACCATCGAAGTAAGCGAAGATGAACTGGACCGGGTTATCGTGGAAGTCAAGAAAGGCACGTTGCATATTTCCAGTAAGAGCCGTACCCGTATATTCTCGATTTTTAATTCCGACGATGTAACACGGAGAGCGTACGTGACCGTTACCGACCTGAAAAAGATTACCGCATCGGGGGGTGTGGACATTGACTTTAACAGCCCGTTGCGCACCGGCGATTTCGAGGTGGTATTGAGCGGAGGGACCGACCTGGAAGACTTAACGCTGTATTGTTCCGACTTCAAGGGAAGTTTCTCGGGGGGATGCGACGCGGAGGTTCGTTTTGGTTCAGTTGGATCGATCAGGGTGAACGCCAGCGGAGGCTGCGACGTGGAACTGGAAGGGATTGCCGCCCGGTCGTGCAGGGTGGACGCCAGCGGTGGATGCGACGTGGAATTGAAAGGAAAGACCGACGAACTGATATTAAGGGCGAACTGATATTAAGGGCGAGTGGAGGGTGCGACGTGTCGGCTTCAAACCTCTTAGCACGGAACGCCAACGTCAACTTCTCGGGAGCGGCAGACGGCAGCATCCGGGTGTCTGACCGATTGGATGCGACCGTGTCGGGTGCGGCAGACCGACGAGGCGTTCTGGGAGGTGTTCGATTTCACGTTTATCGACGGCAGTCCTTATACCAAGGCGGACGTGGACGCGGGATTACGAAAAGTGGTGATCACCGAGAAAACAGCCCGGGAGACCTTCGGGACGACGGCTGTTTCCGGACAACGGATACTGATCGACTACACGGAATTTATCGTGAGCGGGGTGGTGAAAGATGTCTCCACGCTGGCCAGTGCCGCCTATTCCCAAGTATGGGCGCCCATTACGTCGGAGACACTTCCGGGAGGAGACAGTGAAGGGATATCCGGACCATGCAGGGTGATTATCTTGGCCAACGATAAAAAGGACTTCCCCATGATACGGGAAGAGGCGGAAAAACTCCGCCAGAAATATAACGACGGGCTTACCACCCACGAGGCGTTCTATCGAGGCCAACCCGACACGCATTTCGTCTATATCCATCGTAAATGGGCGAATGAATCCCCCCAGATGAAAAAAATCATCCAGCAATCCATTATCGTGTTGCTACTACTTTTACTCGTCCCTGCCATCAACTTGTCGGTGATGATGGGTTCACGAATGCGAAAACGGCTCTCCGAGCTTGGGGTCCGCCGCGCTTTCGGAGCTACCCGCGGCAACCTGCTCTCGCAAGTGATGTGGGAAAGCATGCTGCAAACCCTCTTGGGCGGCGCACTGGGGCTGCTCCTCTCCTACCTTGCCGCGTATGCCCTGAAGGGGATGATTTACGGGAACAGCACCATGGCGCTCCAACTGGGTGAAGTCGCTCTGAACCCCGCCTCGTTGCTCAGCCCGGCCATCTTCCTTTACGCGTTCCTGTTTTGCCTGTTGCTTAACGTGCTATCGGCATTCATCCCCGCGCGGAACGTGTCCCGCAAACCCATCGTCGATTCCATTCATTCAAAATAAAACAAGCTATGTTTAAACATATCCTCACGATCATCAAGAACGAACGCAAGCTAAACATCGGCTTGTGGATCGAGTTGCTGATTGTTTCTGTCTTCTTATGGTTTATCGTGGACAGTGTCTACGTGACCCTCAGCAACTATTACGAGCCACTGGGGTTTGATACCGAGCATACCTATATCATGCACCTCGGATTACTGAATGAAAGCAGTCACGAGCACGTGAAAGAGATACCCGCTGAAACTGCCGTCACCTATTTACATACCGCGTTGGAGCGGATACGCCAGAACCCCATGATTGAGGCGGCAAGTATCTCTTTTCATTCCAGTCCGCACCAAT
>JBBACU010000376.1:0-2749 GCA_041656815.1 Proteiniphilum sp. | reverse complement strand
TACGAGTAAAACAAATCGCGAGGGAAAAAAGTTTTTTATGTTGTATAACATAAACGTAACATTTTTTATATCGCCCCTTTTTCATAAATTGCAACGCGCTACGAAAAGCATGACTTTGCCGGTATCTCCCGTGCAAAGTTTTTTTCATTGCACATTCGCACGTTATATTAGCATATTGACTTCGTCCATTTTCTGTCGTCACTCGGCAAAGCTCAAACAAGATTGGCTATGCCCTCGTTCCTAAGAAAATTGGCACATTAGTCACATTGGCGCATTAGTCACATTGGCGCATTAGTCACATTGGCACATTAGTCACATTGGCACATTAATCACATTAATCACATTAATATTGTTCTAATCATGAAAGTGTATAAAACAAACGAAATCAAAAACATTGCTATTCTTGGCAATGCCGGATCGGGTAAGACCACGCTCGCGGAAGCTATGCTTTTCGAGTGTGGTCTTATAAAACGACGCGGCACCGTGGATGGGAAAAACACGGTGAGCGATTATTTCCCTGTTGAAAAAGAGTACGGGTACTCCGTGTTTCCCACCGTGTTCTCCTACGAATGGAAAGACAAGTTGATGACCTTTATCGATTGCCCCGGGTCGGATGATTTCGTGGGCGGCGTGGTCACGGCTCTTAACGTGACCGACATGGCATTGATGCTAATTGACGCGGCCAGCGGGGTGGAAGTGGGCACTGTCAACCAGTTCCGCCACGTGGATGACTTAAAAAAACCGCTCGTCCTCCTTATTAACCAGCTGGACCATGAGAAAGCCGATTACGACAACACGCTATCCAGTTTAAAAGAATTTTACGGCAGCAAGGTGGTGCCGGTACAATACCCCATAGGCAGCGGCGCGTCCTTCGACGGGATCGTGGACGTGTTGAAACAAAAACTCTATAAATGGAAGCCCGGCGCAACCGCCCCCGACGTGCTGGAGATCCCCGACAACGAGCGGGAAAGGGCCGACGAATATTACCAGGCATTGCTCGAGGCTGCCGCAGAGAATGACGAGGGGCTCATGGAGAAATATTTCGACCAGGGAACACTCACCGAGGAAGAGATGCGGGAAGGTATCCACAAGGGGATGCTCAGCCAAGACCTCTTCCCCCTCTTCTGTGCCTCGGCAGAGAAAAACATGGCGGTACACCGTATCATGAACTTCTTGAGCATGGTGGCGCCTTCGCCCGACGACATGCCGGCACCCAAAAACACCGAAGGAGAAGAAGTGGCGCCCGACGCGAACGGGCCGGCCAGCCTCTTCTTCTTCAAGACAACGGTAGAACCGCATATCGGCGAGGTTTCCTACTTCAAGGTGATGTCCGGGACCGTGAAGGAAGGAGACGATTTCACCAACACGAGCCGCGGGTCCAAGGATCGACTCGCGCAACTATATACCGTGGCAGGGCAGATGCGTACCAAGGCAACCGAATTGCAAGCCGGAAGCATCGGGGCCACGGTGAAACTCAAGGAGGTACGTACCGGCAACACGCTGAACGGAAAGGGGGCGGACCATCTTTTTAACTTTGTAAAATATCCCGAACCCCGCTACCGCCGTGCCATACGTGCCGTTAGCGAGTCGAACTCGGAAAAGCTAAACGAAGCGCTCACCCGCATGAAGGAGGAAGACCCAACCTGGTTGGTAGAGATCTCCAAGGAGTTAAAACAGACGATCGTATCCGGCCAAGGCGAATTCCACTTGAAAACCTTGAAGTGGCGGCTGGAGAACAACGACAAGATCGAGGTGGAATTCCTCGAACCCAAGATCCCTTACCGCGAAACCATCACCAAAGCGGCACGAGCCGATTACAGGCATAAAAAACAGTCAGGGGGTGCCGGCCAGTTCGGCGAGGTGCACCTGATCGTTGAACCCTACACGGAGGGAATGCCCCTGCCGGAGATATACCGGTTCAACGGGCAAGAATACAAGATTCAGAACCGCGATACCCAAGTGGTTGAACTCGACTGGGGTGGCAAATTGGTCTTCGTGAACAGCATCGTGGGAGGTGCCATCGACACACGCTTCCTGCCGGCCATCCTCAAGGGGATCATGGGCCGCATGGAGCAAGGCCCCCTCACGGGATCATACGCGCGCGACGTGCGGGTAATTGTCTACGACGGGAAAATGCACCAGGTCGACTCCAACGAGATCTCCTTCATGTTGGCAGGACGAAACGCCTTTAGCTCCGCGTTCAAGGATGCCGGACCAAAAATCCTGGAACCGGTGTACGACGTGGTAGTCTCGGTGCCTGGCGAGGATATGGGCGACGTGATGAGCGACCTCCAAGGGCGCCGTGCCATGATCATGGGGATGGAGAGCGAGAAAGGGTTCGAGAAATTGAAAGCCAAGGTGCCCTTGAAAGAGATGAGCAGCTACTCCACTTCGTTGAGTTCTATCACGGGAGGAAGAGGCTCGTTCCAAATGAAGTTCGCGAACTACGAACTGGTACCCAGTGACATCCAAGAGAAATTATTGAAAGAATACGAAGCTCAAGAGAAAGAAGATTAATTTTTTCAATCGATACCGTAAAACGTGCAGGAGGGAAACCGTTTGGCTTCCCTCCTGCTTTTGCTCTACCGTTTAAGATAAAAGGGTGCGCCGGAAAGGAACGGGGAAGGAACGGGGAAGGAACGAGAAAGGGATGAAAAAAGGCCGGTGAAGAACCGGCCCTTTACTCGTTTATATCTTTTTTTCGAGGTTTCGTTTTAGCGCGTCCAAGAACTCGTGGGTGGTGAGGTAG
>JBBACU010000375.1:0-2755 GCA_041656815.1 Proteiniphilum sp. | reverse complement strand
AAATGCACGGTTAGCATTACCATCTCGGAAACGGTGCCGATGCGGTATTGGGGCCCCACCAGCCCGATGCCGGAAGTGACGTACACGTGGGTATTTTCTTTTTTCTTGTAACCATGCGCTAGCTCGAACACCAGTTCGGTGGCGATGTTCCCGGGGAAAGCCTGTCCGTGATGGGTGTGCCCGTAAAGCGCGATGTCCGCGCCGGCCTTCATCTCCTCGTCGAGGTAGTCCGGAGTATGGTTGAGCACGATCACGGGCCGGGCCATGTCAACCTTCTGCTCGATAAGTATTTCCTGTAAAGACTTTCGCGAGGGCACCACCCGGTCTTCCCGTCCCACCACGTAAAACGCGCTATCGATCAGTACTGCCGCGTCGCGCAGCATCGCGATGCCCACGCTATTCAACAACGCGATTTTCTTCTCGGCCTCGAACCGGTACTCGTGATTCCCCGTGCAGGAGAACACGCCCAAGGGAGCCGATAGCCGCGCGAGCTCGGCATCTGTCTGCATGTCAAGGATGGGCTCGATCTGGGAATCGATGATGTCGCCCACGAAGAGGATAAGGTCGGGGTCCTGCGCCATGATCAGGTCCACGAACCGTTTCGCGTGTTCGCGGTTGATCATCCACCCGAGGTGAAGGTCGCCTATCATCGCGACACGGATGGAGTCGTACTCTCCCGCGGGCTTGTGTATAGTTACCGGGACCTGTTGCACTACCGGGTTAAGGAACTTCCGATGCCCGTTCACCATCACTCCCGACACGAACAGGATAGGCACGATAAAGACGGTGATCTTGTACTTGACGGGCTGGTTCCTGAAACGCCAGATCCCGTGCCTTACCTTCCACCAAAGAATATACACGAGGTCGATGACCAACCATATCCCCGCCGAATAAAGCAGGAAAAGCATCCAGCTGGTCCCCATTACACGAATGAACTGGACGAGGCCCTCGGGAAGATGGCGATAAAATAGGAAGCCGGCGGTGTAGATAATCAGTTCGGTACCAAACACCGCGAGAAGAATCAGGCGGCCCCATCTTTTCGTGTCGAATGCATGCCAACCTTTTAGGAAGACTAAAATGTTTAGTGTCAGGTGGATGATGAAAGCGTTGATAAGTGCGCGCATACGATAAAATTGAAGTGTACCGGTAAATTAAACGGTTTCAACACGGGTTTTGTTTGGTAAACCGCGTGCCAAAAGGCGTTAAGGTTACCATGCCAAGAAATATATCGAGCCTGCCTTGTGTTTAAATATGCAAAAAACAAGTTCAAACAGTGACGCGATTACTAAATATTCGTAACTCCGCTCCCTTTTAAAAAAAACGTTCAATTAAATGTGTACTTTTAACCCTTTAATTCAAAAGGATAGTGTAGAACCTGTAAAAAAAACCACCTGAATGAAACAATTTCTTTTCCTGTTGTTGAGCTGTTTATTGTCGTCAACACTTGCTGCCCAGTCCGTTACCGTGAAGGGTAAACTGGTTTCGTCAACCGATCAGGCACCGCTGCCTTACGCGACCATATCAGTCGCGCGGGAAAACAACCCAGGCACTAGCGTGAAAAAAATGGCTACCGAAGAAAACGGGGATTTTTCGACCCGGTTGGAGCCGGGAAGCTACATTCTTACCTTCGATTTCGTGGGCATGAATTCATTGGAGAGAACGATTGAACTCTCGTCTTCGGAGAATCCGTATGATATGGGCAATATAGAGTTGACCGAAGGCTCTACCGAGTTGGACGAGCTTAGCGTGACCGCTCAGGCCCCCTTGGTGAAAGTGGAAATTGACAAACTCACCTACAGTGCTAAAGACGACCCGGAGTCGGCCACGTCCAATGTGCTCGACCTGTTGCGAAAGGTGCCGTTAGTAACGGTTGATGGCGAAGAGGAAATCCAGTTGAAAGGTTCCAGTAACTTCAAGATATACCTGAATGGCAAGCCCTCCAATATGATATCGGGCAATCCGGCACAGGTATTAAAAAGTATGCCGGCCAATAGCGTGAAAGATATTGAGGTGATCACAGACCCCGGCGCGAAATACGATGCCGAAGGGGTGGGAGGAATTATCAATATCGTGACCGATAAGCGGGCCGACGATGGATATACCGGTTCAGTAGGAGCGAATGGCGACACCTTCGGGGGGTATGGAGCAAATGCCTACCTGGCCACGAAGTACGGCAAGTTTGGTTTTACGGGGAACGCGGGTTATTACCGTCATATACGCCCTGCCTCCGAGTCGAGTTTCACCCGGGAGGAATTCTCCCCGGCAAATATGCTCGCGCTCGAGGGCACCACTGAAAATGACGGGGGAGGGCTGTTCTTGAATGGCTCCGTGAGCTTTGAACCGGACACCATGAACCTGTTTAACCTTTCCGCGTCGCGTTCCGGGGGAGGGTATAATTCACTCTCGCTGCAAGAGGCGCTCTCGGAGGGGATTCGCCCATATTCCTATAATACCCGCAGCAGAAGAGAAGGAAAGTACGGTGGAATCAATTTATCGGCCGACTACCAGCGGAATTTCAAACGGAAAGGCGAAATGCTGACCTTCTCGTACCGGTACGAGAGCAACCCCAATGACAGCGAGTACGACAGCGAGTACAACGACGTCACGGGCAGCTTCTATTATCCTGACGGGCACCGTCTCCGGAGTGCCAACGACGCGGGGGGCAGCGAGCACACGGGACAGGTGGATTACGTGAACCCCCTGGATGGAAAACATAGCATAGAGGCGGGTTTAAAGTACATATTCAGGGATAACT
>JBBACU010000374.1:0-2758 GCA_041656815.1 Proteiniphilum sp. | reverse complement strand
AGATTGGCAGCAATGCCTTTGATATCAATATTCTTATGAATGTTTTCGATCATGATTACTTTCGCGCGTTCAATCTTTTGGGCGGACTCTTTGGACTCGAAATTTCTATTTTGAGCCAGGGATAAAATGGTACCCAAGATATTTACCACGATACCTGCCAGATATTGTTGAGCACCTGTCTTATCCTCTTTCGCGACTCGGATAGCGGTAGAAAAGAGATGTACTAAATCTTCGTTGACACCTACGTTAAGAATTTGATTGTCGGGGGTGATAAAGGCATTGGTCGCGATGTTATCGATTATTATTCCTTCAAAACCGATATAATATTCATTCCATCCACTCTCTTTTAGCGGACGATACGTATGCCATTGTCCCGGGAAGAGAAGTATGACCTGCCCCTTTTTAACGTTGGTTCTCTTCGTGGAATCGGAGCAGAATAAACCTTTCCCTTTGCTTATGTAAACGATTTGATACTCGGACAAGACCCGGCCTTTTTCGGGGTTGAAATAATAACTTTTTGGGTGCTCAGTAGAAGGGTACAACGTGTGGGGAGCGATAGGTTGAAAGCCAACAGTGTTGACGGTCAATCCGAATTTTTTATCTCTTTCGTTGACCAGTAAATACTTAAAGTCGATACCAAAATCGTTGTATCTCATGCTTTCTCCTTTTGGTTAGATGCTTTCTTGTTATTCTGAACAGTAAATCTACATAAATAATTTCAATTTTCTTTATCCTCGTTAAAAATATCCACACAGTGCGATAAACGCTTTTCGTTATAAGTTAGGTATTACTAACGAAAATATCAACACGACCATACCAATAGCTAAGTACGTAACAGCCTTTCGTCCCGATCCTTTCCACTCTTTTAGAATAATGCCCCACACGTTACTGAAAACCACGTTGAGCGACATTAGTATGCTCCAGGAAAATGCCATCATCACGCTGCCCGGTTCAAAGAAACTTTGGCCCATGCCCAGCCCGAAGAACTGTGAATACCAAAGCAATCCTGCCAACGCGCAAAATAGGAGATTGTTTGTCATCACTTTCGCCGATGAGCGTTTTATTTCTCCCCCGGTTTTATTTTTCCAGTTCATGTAGAGGCAATAAGCCATGTTGGTAAAGAATCCACCAATGGTGACAAGCAACGTGACTGGGCTCTGGGCGAATAGCTCCTTAGCACCCGCGGCAATGGCTGCTTCTTTCACGGGTATTCCTGCACTCAGGCCCAAGCTGAAACAGGCACTCATCACGCCTGATAACAACGCGATAAGTAAACCTTTTTTCAACGCGAAATCTTTTATCGCCTTTCTTCGCTCCTCTTCCGACATGTTTTTGGAGCGCAAGCTGCCCGCGTATCCCACTAACGCGATACCTACTAATGTAACGGCAACTGCTACCAACAATATTAGCCCTTGCGGCGAAAGGAGATCAGTTCCGGTGAGCATGGCCGGGATGAGCGTCCCAAAAGCGGCACACGTCCCTAACGCCACTGACTGTCCCAACGCGATACCCAGGTAACGCATGCTGAGCCCAAAAGTTAACCCGCCCACGCCCCATAAGGCCCCGTACCCGATGGCCTGCAAAGAAGCTGAGGCGTTGGAACGATATATTTCAATGAGCTCCGGGGCCGAGTTAGCTATTAATGCCCCTAAGATGGGAAAGACCAGCCACGCGAAAATTCCTTGCGTGAGCCAGAAATTTTCCCACGACCACTCTTTAATCTTGTTAATGGGGACGTATGAGCTCGATTGGCCCATACTCCCCACTGCAATAATCAGTAAACCAAAAATCGTATTCATCCGTTATACTCTTTTTGAAGTAACCTCTTTTTCGTACGCCTGTATCTCCTTGATATATGCTTCTCCTACAGGAACGTCTTGTTGCTGACAATAGTAGTTATACAAGGCGTGCCACGGCATCGACTTCAACTCTTCTAGGAAAGCCATGCGCTCGAAGTTCTTGTCTTGCTTTTCGAAATCTCTCAGCATCTCCGTAGGCTCCAACAACGCCTGTAACATGGCCTTTTGTGTTGACCGGATACCGGTAACATAAGCTCCGATACGGTTGATGGAAGCATCAAAATAGTCAAGCCCCACGTGTACACGGTCCATCTGTCCCGAACGCACGATCTCTTGAGAGATTGCCAGTAGTTCGTTATCGAGGATCACCACGTGATCGCTGTCCCATCGTTCGGGGCGGCTCACGTGAAGATTCACCTCTGGCACGAAAAGCAGGATCGCGGAGAGCTTATCCGAGATGGTTTCGGTGGGGTGAAAATGGCCGGCATCAAGCGTTAGCATCATGTTGTTCTTCACCGTGTACCCCATGTAGAATTCATGGGAGCCTGTTACATAGCTCTCGCTTCCAATACCGAATAGCTTACATTCGATACAGTCTTTAAGGTATTCCGTGCTTATTTTTTCTGCCAATACTTCATCCAAGGACTCTTTCAAGAGTTTTCGGTGTTCGTAACGGGAGACCGTTTTGTCTTTTTCACCGTCCGGGATCCAAATATTGTGGATGCATGGATCGCCTTGCTGTCGGCCGATTTCTGCCGCGATTTGCCGGCAACGACGAAGGTGCTCTTTCCAGAAAGCACGTGTCTCGGGATTGAAGTCCGAAAGCGTGTATCCGCTTTCCGATTTTTCATGGGAGAAAAAGGTGGAATTAAAGTCCAGCTTCACGTTGTGCGCTTTTGCCCAATCAATCCAGCTTTGAAAATGCTTGGGTTCAATTTGATCGCGATCCACGAACTCAC
>JBBACU010000373.1:0-2781 GCA_041656815.1 Proteiniphilum sp. | reverse complement strand
GAACGAGAGCCGTCAAAAGGCCGAGGAGCTGATTGATGATTTGTGTTTGAAGCTGGGCATTAAAGATAAACCCCGCACGTACAGGAGGGTTGCCCGCAAGGAGTTCTTGAACGTGTCGAAAATGAAAAGGAAACCGGCAAAGGTGTTACGCAAGGCAATACGCGGCCAGATCAACTACCTGAAACGAGACGTGCGGATTATTAACAAGCTGCTGGACACCATAAAGGATGAACCGGTTCCTTTCGACCGGCGGCAACTGAAATATTTCTTTGTCATCCAGCACTTGTTGGAACAGCAGGAGACCATGTACAAGAACAGGAACCACCAGGTGGAAGACCGTATCGTGAGCATTCACCAGCCGCATGTCCGCCCCATCGTGCGAGGGAAGGCCAAGGCCAAGACGGAGTTCGGGGCGAAGATAAACATCGGCCTGGTGAATGGTTATGCCAGGGTGGATCATTTTGACTGGAACGCCTTCAACGAGGGGCAGGATCTTCAGTCACAGGTTGAGCGTTTCCGTGAGTTGACCGGGAAGTACCCGGAGCTGGTCCAGGTGGACAAGATATATCTTACCCGGGAGAACAGGCGGTTCTTGAAAGAGAAAGGAATCCGCCACACGGGGGATCCGCTGGGAAGGAAACCGGAGAAAGAAGTCAAGTCCGCCTATCAAAAACGAAAAGAGCGGCGAGAGTCGGCGGAACGCAACCAGGTTGAAGGAAAATTTGGTCAGGGCAAACGTGGATATGGATTGAATGACATCCGGGCCAGACTATCCTCGACATCAAACAGTTGGATAGGAGCCATCATTTTCGTGATGAACCTGATCCGCCACATGAGGGATATTCCCGCGCCATATTTTGTCGCGTCACTATTAAAACAGATTAAAGTGAGAATTACAAACATTTATTCCCTCAAGCCGCAAATGAAAGTTTGTGCCTGATCGGGAATTATTAAGCAGACCCTAAATAGTGGAAGTCGAGATATTTAGCTGTAAACAAGATACAAGCGAAACTTGAATTATTCATATATATATAAACAAGGAAGAATGAAAATTTCAGATCATACATACGTTACCCTCGCGTACGATTTAAACGTGGGTGAAGGAGACGAGCGAGAATTGATGGAACAGGCCACGTCAGAGCAACCCATGGAGTTTATTTTTGGGACCAACACGATGCTCGAGGCATTCGAAGAACAAATCCGGGGGCTGTCGTTAGGCGACACCTTCTCGTTTCATCTCACGCCGGATCAGGCATACGGGGATTACGACAACACGAAGCTGGTGGAACTTCCCAAGAATATCTTCGAGATCAACGGGAAAATCGATAACGAGGTGCTCTTTGAAGGCAACACCGTGCCCATGATGGATTCATCGGGCAACCGCTTGGTCGGCTCTGTGGTGAGTATTGGCGACGACGTGGTGACCATGGATTTCAACCACCCGCTCGCGGGCGAAAACATGTACTTCAACGGCCACGTGGTCGGCGTCCGGGAAGCTTCCGCGGAAGAGATCGAGGCGCTCTTCTCCGGAGGAGGTTGTGGCTGTGGTTCCGGGGGGTGCGGATCGGGCGGCTGTGGTTCCGGTGAAGGAGGCGGCTGTGGCTCCGGTGGCTGTGGCTCCGGCATGGAGAATGGCGGGGGCTGCGGTTGCGGTTCTGGTGGTTGTGGCAGCTGTTAAGATAAACAACAATGAATACATTCGGAAACATATACCGGCTCACCTCCTTCGGTGAGTCGCACGGACCCGGCGTGGGAGGTGTTATTGACGGATGCCCCGCGGGGTTGGAACTTGATATGGAGTTTATCCAGTCGGAACTGGACCGTCGGCGCCCCGGACAATCGCGCATTACCACGCCCCGTGTCGAGTCAGACACGGTGGAGTTCCTGTCGGGGGTATTCGAGGGCAAGACCACGGGCGCGCCCATTGGTTTTCTCGTGAGGAACCAGAACCAGCAGTCGTCCGATTATGATAACTTGAAGGATGTATACCGTCCGTCGCATGCCGATTACACCTACCATCAGAAGTACGGGATACGGGATTACCGGGGCGGAGGACGCTCCTCCGCGCGGGAGACCATCGCCCGTATCGTCGCGGGTGCCATCGCCAAGCTCTACTTGAACAAGCTCGACGTGGATATCAAAGCCTACACTTCGCAAGTGGGCGAGATCGCGTTGGAGAATGATTACCGGATCTACGACCTGTCTCGCATCGAAGATAACTTCATTCGTTGTCCCGATCCCGACATCGCGGAGCGGATGATCCAGCTTATCCAAGAGGTGCGCTACCAAGGCGACACCATAGGGGGTATCATCACCTGCGTGGTCAAGGGCACGCCGGTGGGACTGGGCGAGCCTGTTTTTGGAAAGCTACACGCCGCGTTGGGATCGGCCATGTTGGGTATCAACGCGGTCAAGGGGTTCGAGTATGGCATGGGATTCAATGTCTCGGGCCGGGGCTCCGAGGTGAACGACCAGTTTTACATGGAGAAGGGCGTTGTCCGTACCCGTACCAACTTCTCAGGCGGTATCCAAGCGGGTATTTCCAACGGGCAAGACATCTATTTCCGGGTCGCGTTCAAACCGGTATCGACCATCCTGCGGGAGCAAAAAACAGTGGATATTCATGGCAAAGAGACTCGTGTTACAGCGCGCGGCCGACACGACCCGTGCGTGCTTCCCCGTGCCGTCCCCATCGTGGAAGCGATGGCAGCCATCACCTTGATGGACTTTTTCTTGTTGGCGGGCACCAAGTCCGTGCCCCGGGAACCGGACGAGCGTGCT
>JBBACU010000372.1:0-2783 GCA_041656815.1 Proteiniphilum sp. | reverse complement strand
GTGCACTACTACCTCGACCAGTACCAAAACGAATACCAGTACAGCTCCAAGTTTCGAGACTTGGCCGACAAGACCAGGGAGCGGTTGATGGAGATAAAAAGGGAGGCGATATGAAGGACGACAAGGAAATAATAACCATCGCCGCCTCCCGGATAATGAACCCAAGGGAATGGGAGGCAAACATTGATAAAGAGCGAGAAAAGCAAGACAAGTTTAATTAATAAAAAAGTAACAGTATGAACACAAAAACAGGATTAACAGGGGGAGCTTGGATGAAAAGCCCCAACGAAGGGTGGACGGTAGTAGTGAGTACCGAAAAACCAACCCACTCGGCAAATCGCTCAACCTACCAAGACGAGGACTGGCAATGGGAAATGGAAAAATGCGGGGGATACATACTCGCCGAGAGCATACCCTCTCAACAGGACGCGTGGATGATGGCCGCCGCTAAAGACATGTACACGGTGATAGAGGAATTCCTCGAGATAGTAAGGGATTCCTCCGGATTGGTAGTTTACGGCAAAGACGGAAACACCATGTTCTGGGATGAAATACAAACAGTGACCAAGGCCAGAGAGGCACTCGAAAAAGCGAGAGGAGAAAGAGCCTTGACCCTCCTAAGAAACAAAGCCGACAAGCTCAAACCAGAGCCGAGCTGCTACCTCATTGGGGTTGACGAATACGGAGACGAGCTCATGGAGATTGACGGATACATGGCATACTGCCCCGACTGCGCGCAAAAGAGAGCCGATGAGTTGACCGAAGAGTTGAAAAAGGTAGGGTTCGAGACGTTCCGAAAGCAACACGATTGCAGCACGGACGACGAAGACCTCGCAAGGGTTGACTATATACGCGAATTTTTACCGGAGGACGATGACTTTGCAGGTTGCCAGCATTGCGGAAAGGAACTGGAGAGAGACATCCTCTTCACCTTTTCGCAGGAAATAGACCACTGGCTCGACGAGAAGATACACCAGCTGACACTGACCTCCAACCCCACACGACCACGCCCGGAACTCGACGGGCTATCACTGATGGACTTGGGTAATTCTGTAAAACGATACAGGGAGAAAACCAATGCCGTACTCCTGAAAGGCTACCAATACCGATACATCTACTTTATAGACAAAAGCTGGCGCAAACGGTTAACCGTGCCAGAGATACCCTTCTCGAAAATAGACGAGATAGACGGAGGCATGTACAGGGGTGAGAAAATAAGTATCGCTGAAAGGAAAAAGAGCGGTGAGGTCGATTTGAACGCCAACTCTAATCTGGAAGATTAACGCTTTGCCAATTAAGCTATCACCGCAGAGGTAGGTAAGGCAAATGTACGTATTATTTTAATACGCTCAAAGAAAAACGACAAAATAAACGAGCAGCGAGAAAACAACACTTAAGCAGCGAGAAAATGGCAAACGAACAGAACATAATACCCCACCAGTTTAAGCCCGGCCAATCAGGCAACCCGAGGGGGCAATCAGCCAAAGCCCGGCAGAAAAGGAGGGAGAAAGACGAAATCGAGAGGCATTTGACAAAGCTATTCGGTACCCGGAGAGCGAGGCAACTAATAAAAGACCCGCTAAACGCGCCAATGATAGACACCATGGCGCAACGGGCAACAATATCGGAATTACAACAGATAGCCAAAGACCCGGCATCGACGGCATACGAGGTGACCATCGCCATGAGCATAATAAACGACGCGAAGAACGGGAAAACCACCACTATCGACAAGATAGCCGAACGCCTGCACGGGCGACCGACCCAGCGCATGGAGGTAACAGGCAAGGACGGGAAGGACATCGTGCCGGCACGAATACTAACCAAGAAGGAAGCGAAGGAACTACTCGACGATTTAGAAAAAAACTACTAAACGAGCAATGCAACATGACATCCGAGATATTGACATTAAAAAAACGTGGGTGCTTTCGAGTACCCTCAACTTTACGCGCTATTTCTTTAAGCAGCAATACAAGCGAAAATTCATTGTAGGAGACCACCACCGGATGATCTCGGAAAAGCTGGACGAAGTGCTGGCCGGCAAGATAAACAGATTGATAATCAACATAGCACCCCGTTATTCCAAAACCGAGATGGCCGTTAAAAACTTCATCGCCATGGGATTGGCACTCAACGGAAAAGCGCGATTCATTCACTTGAGTTACTCCGACGACCTCGCCCTCGATAACAGCAAGGCCGTACAGGACATCCTGAATGAACCAGCCTACCAAAGCCTTTTCCAGACACGGCCAGTCGGCAGGAACGCCAAGCGGTGGGAGACAAGTGAGGGGGGAGGACTTTACGCCGTGAGTTCCTCCGGGCAGGTAACAGGATTCGGGGCCGGAACGGTTGACTTAGAAGAAAAGGAGCTCGAGGACGAGGTGGAGAGTCTCGACTTGGCCATAGAAGCATCGGAAGAATTCGGGGGAGCCATCGTGATAGACGACCCCATCAAGCCGGACGATGCCCTATCCCCTACCATCCGGGAGAAGGTAAACAGGAAATTCGAGACGACGATACGAAACAGGGTAAACAGCCGGAAGACCCCAATAATCATAATCATGCAGCGGCTCAACGAGGACGACCTGACGGGATACCTTCAAAAGTTGGAGCCGGAAGAGTGGGAAGTCTTGTCTATTCCGTGCATTCAAACCGACCCGGAAACAGGAGAAGAGAGAGCCTTGTGGCCATTCAAGCACACCCTCGAGGAGCTTTATAAAATACGGGATAACAATAGCTGGGTTTTCAATACCCAGTACCAGCAGAACCCCATGCCCATGGAG
>JBBACU010000371.1:0-2796 GCA_041656815.1 Proteiniphilum sp. | reverse complement strand
CCCCCGGTGCACGTTGGCGTTCACGGTGGAATACATCTCGGTAATCTTTTCAATCACTTGCCTCGGCTTTTGCGTCGTGGCAGCATTGTCAAAATACACCAAAGGCTTGCCGTATACTTCCCGGGTAAGAATCGGGAAGTCGGCACGTATCCTATCTATATTGAACTCTTTCAATGTTTTGTCATTAAATCATCACATCACCGAATCTTCACATCATCAAATCGGCTACTTGCATATCTCGGGATTCCCGCAGCGGGACAATTCACCGCGGAAGCGCTTGTCGACCAATGCCATCAGTCTTTCCTGCAACGCGGGTACCCGCACCATGTCCACCACGTCGCGGGTGAACGCGACCATTAGCATCAGCTCCGCCTCTTCCCGGCTAATACCCCGTGCTTGCATGTAGAATTGGGCCTCTTCATCGAGGTGCCCGGTGGTGAGCCCGTGCGAGCACCGCACGTCATCGGCATAAATCTCGAGCTGCGGTTTCGAAAACATCTTTGCCCGGTCTGACGTGACCAAGTTGCGGTTAGTCTGGTATGCCAGGGTCTTTTGCGCGTCCTTTTCCACCAAGATCTTTCCACAAAAAACACCGGTAGACTCTTCCTGTAACACCGTTTTGAACAGCTCGTTGCTGGTACATTCGGGAACAGAGTGATCCAAGAAAGCAAAGTTATCGATATGCTGGTCTTTATCACAGATAGCCAACCCGCCGGCATGCACGTCGGCGTACTTGCCCAAGAGCCGGTAGCGGTAATTATTCCGGGTGTACCCGTTGTGGAGGGTCATGCCGGTAGTTATAACGACAGACCGTTCTTGTTGCTCGCTAAACAGGTTGTTCAGGCGAACCACTTCGCGGGAGTTTTCCTCCAGCTCGTACACGTCCACTTGGGCCGAGGCCGCGGCGGCAATCTCGGTAACCTGGGTCACCACAAACCGCCCATCGTCCAACGTATGGTCGCACACGAGCAGCTTCACTTGCGCGTTCTCCTCGGCGATAACCAATATCCGGCGGTTCACGCTCAGGTTCTCTTTTCCTTGCAAGATGTTAATCAACTGCAAAGGTTTCTCGACAGCCACGTTCTTCGGCACGTATACCACGAAGCCATCTTGAGCGAACATGGTGTTGTAAGCCACCAAGCCGTTATCGGAATAGTCGGCAATCTTCGCGTAATGGGCATCAAACTGCTCGGGGTATCTCTCGGCGAAGTCCCGTAAACTTCCGGCGAATACTCCCTCGGGGAGAGGCTCTTTCTGCTCGACATTATCGTAGTACCTGTCGTTGACCAAGAAATAGAGGTAGGTGGACAGGTTGGGGACATCGCACTTGAACGCGTCGTAGGGGTTCACCTCCGCGGGGGCGTTCCGAAGATTCAACTCGAGGCTGGCGTCAAAAGCGCGGGCAATATTCGAATGCTTGTAATCTTCCAGCTTTGAAGTGGGGAATCCGATCTGCTTGAATGTTTCGAAAGCGGCATCGCGATGCTTGTTCATCCCCTTCACGGAGCGGGCATCGAGATCCGTTCGCAACTGTGAAAACAGATCGATATATTGTTGTTCTATCATTTTAATTTCTGTTCTATTCTGATTCACGGGTTAAGGGGTTATCAGCCAATCGTAGCCTCTCTTCTCGAGCTCTAATGCCAAGTCGGGGCCACCGGATCTCACGATTTTGCCGGCGTACAACACGTGCACGTGGTCGGGCCTGATATACTCCAGCAGGCGCTGGTAGTGCGTGATAAGAATGGTGGCATTCTCTTTGGTCTGGAGTTTGTTCACCCCTTCGGCCACTACCCGCAACGCGTCGATATCGAGTCCCGAGTCCGTCTCGTCCAAGATCGACAGCAGCGGGTTTATCATCGCCATCTGGAAAATCTCGTTTTTCTTTTTCTCCCCCCCGGAGAAACCTTCGTTCACGGAGCGGCTCACCAGCTGGCTATCCATGCCGAGCAGTTCTCGCTTGTCGCGCATCAGCTTGAGGAAATCGGTGGCCGAGATGGCACCCTCGTTCCTGTACTTTCGTTGCTCGTTGATGGCCGCGCGCATGAAATTAACCATGCTCACGCCGGGGATTTCCACCGGATACTGGAAACTGAGGAAAAGCCCTTCACAGGCGCGTTCTTCCGGCTCCATCTCGAGAAGATCTTTATCTTTGAACGTGATGCTACCACGTGTCACTTCAAACTTCGGGTTCCCCGCCAACACGGAGGCGAGGGTACTTTTACCGGACCCGTTGGGCCCCATAACGGCATGAATCTCACCAGGGTTCACTTCCAAATCAACCCCTTTTAAAATTTCCTGCTCTTCCACGATGGCGTGCAGGTCCTTGATTTTTAACATATTTGTTTTTATGAATTATACGTGTTAAGCGGGCTTTTTCACGAGTCTCCGCTTTATAAATACAACATTTTATCGCGTTATCTATTCCCGGCCCTTGGCACTCTTCGAGCAAACGCGCGATTTGCTGCCGTGGCCTGTCAAAATGCAAGTGGCTGAATGACAAAGGGAGTAAAATTATCGCCCTTGAATAACAACCAGCCTCCTCGATTTGTTCTATCGCTTTATCCCTTTTCTCCCTCCGAGATAATATCTTCCGCCGCTTTAATCTTCTTGAACAGGTCCGAAGCGAACACGAAATCGTTGAGTTTCTCGTTGTCGGCATCCATCACTTCCGACTTGGATCCCTCCCACTCCTTGATTCCCTCGTTCAGGAAGATCACGCTATCCCCGATATTGATGACCGAATTCATATCGTGGGAAACCACGATGGTCGTCATCGAGAAGTCGTACGTGATA
>JBBACU010000370.1:0-2805 GCA_041656815.1 Proteiniphilum sp. | reverse complement strand
CGAGTACGGCAAAGATGGCGATGATTCCGTGTGGTTCCCTTCCTTGGAAGAGTATTATGAATACAACTATTACAGGGTGAATGCTTCCATTGATAAGGAAGTTAATGGAAAAACGGTGAAACTACGGGTGTCGTTGCCGTCGGAACAATACTTCTATTATCCTTCCATAACACTAAACCTCACGGGAATCAACTATGAGGAGATAAGCGAAATCTCGTCGGGAAGTTCCGTCACGGGTCTTTCCTACGCTCCCTATGAAGAGGGTATTATGTTGAACATCGATTGCCGTAAATTTCTCGTTGAACATGCGGAGCACTTCGTGGACAAGTATCTTGAGTCGCCCACCGAGTCGAACAAGAGAGATGCTGTCTATTTTGTGAAAAAACTGAAAGATTCCCCCGTTAAAGAAGAGCTTGGCAAGAAAATCCCGGGTTACAAGTAGTAGACTTAATTATGAACTGGTACGCGAAATATTTGTCGATTTTTGAAAAGCCGTTCTCTTCTGTTCCTCGTGAGACCGTGGAGGAAATAAGGGACAAGTTGAACTGGATGAAAAGCGATGAACCGTTGGCTTCCGTGGTAGTAATCGCTCATAACGAGGAGACTCGCTTATTAAGCTGCCTGTGGTCGTTAAGTGATATGGTATGCAGATACCCGGTTGAAATTATCGGGGTAAATAACAATTCAAGTGATAAAACAGAGGAGGTTTTTAAAGCAGTAGGTATAACGCCCTATTTTGAAGAGAAAAAAAGTTGTGGATACGCTCGTCGGCGCGGTCTCTATAACGCCAAAGGAAAATATTATATCTGTATTGATTCGGACACGATGTATCCTCCTGCTTACTTGGAAACAATGATCGAACAGTTGGAGAAGCCCGGGATTGTTGGGGTATCCGCGTTTTGGAGTTTTATCCCGGACGCTAACCACTCTAAATGGGGACTTAAATTGTACGAGTTTGTAAGGGACCTCTATATTCGAGCGATATATATAAAACGCCCGGAAAGAGGAGTGAGGGGAATGGTTTTTGCTTACGTGGCAGAATATGGCAGGAAGGTGGGCTATCGCGTGGAGCTAATCCGGGGGGAAGATGGTTCGATGGCATTAGGCCTCAAGAAATACGGGAAAATAAAACTGATTACTTCACGTAAAGCTCGGGCAGTAACAGCCAGCAATACGTTGGATGCTGATGGGACGCTGTTTAATAGCTTTAAAGTAAGGGTGATGCAAGCCTTTAAAAATTTCAGGTTCTTTTTTACGAAGCAAACCAAACCACCAAAAGATGAAGAATCAAATTTAATAGATGAAGAATAATCTTACATGGTATCAAGATATGAGAAAAGGAGTACATTTTATTATTTTATTGTTGATTCTCTTTTCGTCCTGTATCGATAAAGACGTGTACCAAGGAGAAGAAGAGACAGACAACGGTGACGGCAACGGCAACAGTACCGAATATGTCCGCTACCTTTACCCCTATGGTGCCGAAGCCCAAGACGTTGTGGCTGAAATAACGATAGAGACGAATGGTGGGATATCTTGGGAAGACGTGGAAGTTGAAATTCCCTTTCTAAAATACAATAAGTCGTGGCTATTCATGCTCACGCAGGATGATTTTTCGCACTCATCGTATAGCACCACATGGGCTGCCATTAACGGGAGGCCGCTTTCAAACGATTATTTTTATAACGCGGAACAATTGGCCGCGGGAGATTTACCACCCCACGCCTCTTATTTGGGAAAAACACTAGGAAGTACCGACGGGGCCGGGAAGGAGGTTCGGTTTCATTTCACGGCAACCGTGGCTCCCGAGATGAACTGGATGGACGCGGAAGTATCCGTGAATAAGGGGTTCTCGGACAACAATTATCGTTTTCAAATGATGCGTGGCTTAACATGGAATAACTTGTCTGAAATGTTGGCCTATGGCACGGGGATTGCTTTTCATGATGTGAATACGAAAGACGCGGATAACGCAGCCTCCATCTTGCAACATTACGAGATTTCTCAACAAATTCTACTTGAGAAATTATCCGGGAGAGGATGTAAGACCTTGGCCGAACCTAATGGAAATAAAGCGTACGTGCGAGCTGCTCTTGATTATGCTCCCCTGCAAATAATGACAGCGCAGAACGACGGGGGAGGAGAATTTGAACTGGAGAGCTTATATCCCTTTAAAGTAAATTCTGACTTGCACAAAGGATTATTACAGAGATATTTTTACGATTCGCCATTTGATATTGTACCTCGAATTGAGGCTCAATTAAGAAAAGATAAGGTAGAAAGAGAAGCTGTCCATTTCGGAGTGCATAGAACAGGTATCACCTTTGCTCAATTTTTACTCTGGCTAAACAATCGATACGGGAAGGACGGGGATGATTCCGTGTGGTTCCCGTCGCTGGAAGAGTACTACGAGTACAACTATTACCGGGTGAACGCGACCATCGAGAAAGAGGTAAATGGGAACACGGTTACATTAAGAGTCTCCCTTCCTTCCGAACAATACTTCTATTACCCCTCGATAACGATTAATTTACCTGGGGTGAAAGAGGAACAAATAAAATCAGTGACTTCAGGAAACGAGGTGACGGGATTATCCTATGCCAATTACAATGACGGCTTGATGTTAAATATTGATTGCCGTAAATTCTTGGCAGAACATGCCCTCTACTTTGTTGAAAAGTACGAGTCTTCACGATCTCAAGCAGACAAGAATGATGCACTCTATTTCACGAATATGTTGAAAGAAGCACCCGAGAAGTTTCAATTACTAGAAAGGATTAAATGAGTATAATGATAGTTGTCTTA
>JBBACU010000369.1:0-2827 GCA_041656815.1 Proteiniphilum sp. | reverse complement strand
AAGTAGGCCGCTTTTATTTTGAGTGGAGAATATCGGAGTCGAACCGATGACCTTTTGACTGCCAGTCAAACGCTCTAGCCAGCTGAGCTAATCCCCCGTGATGAAATCTGTTTCGATTTTCGTGGGGCAAAGATAGCTATTTTGTTTATATTTGCAACAGAAATAGTTCAGAAAAATTAAAAATTACTCCATATGATTGTTTTCAACACCACTTTTCACGTCGAAGAGGAGATCCATGAAGAATTTGTCGAATACATGCTTCAATCGTTTATTCCGATGTCAACCCGTAGCGGGCTGCTAACATCGCCCCGCTTGGCGCGTGTCCACGGGAAAGAGGAGGATGAAGGGGTGTCGTTCGCCATGGAGTTCCAAGTGCCCAGCCTGTTCACGCTTGAACAGTGGAACAAGGAGGAGAGCAGTGGGGTATACTCGCCGCTGCTGGAAAAGTTCAAAGAGAAGGTGGCTGGTTTTTCTACCGTGATGGAAACCATCTCTTACTGATAATGCCTCCGGAAAAGTTTATTAACACAACGGTGTATGCGGGAAAAGCAAGATATACAAGCAGAGCGGGTTGTTAGAGAGAGGATTATCATGGGAATTGATCCCGGGACCACGGTGATGGGGTACGGGATCTTGCGGGTACTCGATAATAAACCCTCCATGGAGGCGATGGGAGTGATGCATCTGGGTAAGTACGGCGATCACTACTTGAAGCTGGCCAAGATTTACTCCCGGGTGATTGGCCTCATCGAAGAGTACCTGCCCGACGAACTGGCCATCGAAGCCCCCTTCTACGGGAAGAACGTGCAGAGCATGCTCAAGCTGGGGCGGGCACAGGGAGTAGCCATGGCAGCCGCTATCTCCCGGGATATTCCTATCTTCGAGTACGCGCCGCTGAAAATAAAGATGGCCATCACCGGCAACGGACGCGCCGCGAAAGAGCAGGTAGCATACATGCTACAGAAAATACTGCATATCCCGAACGAGAACATGCTGACGGAACTAGACGCCACCGATGGCTTGGCAGCAGCCCTTTGCCACTTTTATCAATCCAATATCTCGACCGGGGACGTGAAATACAAAAGCTGGAAAGATTACGCGACGCGTCATCCCGGCAAGGTGAAACGATAACGATTTTTTTTGTTTTTATAACGAGTTCCTCTCGATCTTTTTTTATCTTTGCTGTATGAACCGACTTGTCTCGCACATAGAGTTTCTGTTGCACGACCATAACTGCGTGATTATCCCCGGTTTTGGTGGTTTCGTGGTGAACGCGCTGCATTCCCGCACGACGGGAGAAGGCGCGCTTCACGCGCCGACGTGCGAATTGGTTTTTAACCGCGATCTCACGTATAACGACGGGCTGATGGCTCAATCCTACATGAAGACGTATCAACTGTCGTTTGACACGGCCACGCTCGAGATCGAGAAAGGGATACGTGAACTGAAGCACCGGTTGCACGACCACCGTCACGTGGAGTTAGGGCAGCTGGGATCGCTCACGATGCACGACGATAAACGGTTCGTGTACTCACCGGCCACGTTCACGAGGCCCGCGTTTTTCGGGCTCTCGAAAACCGAGTTGAAGCCATTGACCGAGTTGATACCGGCCAGCGAAGAACGATCTAACGTGGTGCCGTTGAAACCTGACACGAGACAGAGGAGGGCCCGCATGGCAAGCATTAGTGCCGCCGCGGTAGCCGTTATCGCGGTCATGCTGCTGATCTTTCCCGTGAGTGACGCCACCACGGGGAGGCAATCTGCCCGGATGCTTTCCGAAGCAGAATGGTTCCGCCCCAGATCGGCTACTTCGCAACACGCTGCCAATATAGCAAATCCACCCGGGTACGAACGGGGCAGCCGTGAAATACCCGCGGCCACAGCGAGTGGAGAGGAAGATACAACCCTCCCGGCGGAAGCCAACGTATTCCCAGAGGAGGTGTCCAACGCCCCCGGGGTGACGGAAGTAACAACGGTTGCCGGTAATGAAGACGCTCCCCGCTACTACATCGTGATGGGGGTATTTACCAATAGCGAGACCGCTCGTAAAATGACAAGCGAGCTAAACCAGAGCGGATTCACCGGTGTTGAATGGTTGGAGCGACCGGGGCGCATCGACGTGTACGCCGCTTCATTCACGGATGAAGCCGCTGCCCGGATTTATTTACGAGAGGTTCACGGTCAGTATCCCGCGTACTCAGACGCGTGGATATTAAAACGATAAAAAAGATCATATTATGTCATTCAAGCGAAAAATTATAGCAGGATTTATCCTTTACTGGGTTTACGAGCTATGCAAGTACCGCAAAAGAGTGCTTCCGTCAATGGACGTGTTTAGCTTTCCAGATATCAAGCGATAACTCCCGTTTCGGATAAAATGAAAGAAAATTGTCACGAGGAAACGATACTCGGTGTGCCGTTTCCGCAACCTGATATATACGGCTCTTTGTCGATGCCGGTGTACTATACCTTGGCGTATGAATTCGAGACCGCCGAAGAGATGGAAAACGCTTTCGCCGGAAAGAACGGAGAACATACCTATTCGCGGGTGACTAACCCCACGGTGCAACATTTCGAGGAGAGGGTGAAAGCCATGACCGGGGCATACGGGGTGACTGCCCTGAACTCGGGGATGGCAGCCATTAGCAACACGTTTATCACGCTTGCCCGTCAAGGAAGCAATATCGTGACTTCGCGCCATCTGTTTGGCAACAGCTACTCTTTCTTGGTGAACACGCTCGCGGCGTTTGGCGTGGAAATCCGTTTTTGCGACTTGACGGATCCTCGGGACGTGGCGGCGTGCTTGGACGAAAACAGTTGTGCCCTC
>JBBACU010000368.1:0-2829 GCA_041656815.1 Proteiniphilum sp. | reverse complement strand
TCCCAGGTTAAATATCAAGAACACGCTCGCGGCAAAGATCGGGTAGGCGAGGAACTGCTCCTCCGCGAATGGCTCCATGTAGTGGTTGATGTACAGCAGGGGTAAGAGTACCGCCAGCGCGTAGAGTCCCGTCATGCCATGAATGTCGTCCATGAACTTGAACGCGTACAACACCCCGATGAACCCCACGTAGGCCACGGCCACGTTCCACCACGTGATCCCTTCGAACACCCCTGCCACGTGAAACGCGATGCTCGCGGCTGCCAGGTGGAGGAGCAAGCGTGCCCAAGTGCTCGCCTCCCGGGCGTCGTCCCAGAAGCCGACGAGAGCCGCCAAGGTGATGCCGGCGAGAAACCACCACGCCAGCTCCGAGGGGTTGAACACCGCGTAGAGCAGCGCGGCCACCCAGAAGACGATGCCCGCCCCTTTCAGGGCTTGTCGCGTGTTGCCACCCGGCGTTTCCTTTTTCACCGCGATGAAGTCGAATCTCTTGGCCAAGAGCAGGTAAACGATCTCCGCGGCCACCAACAATAGGATCACGTATAAGTACATCATATCCGTCCGTTTTTAGTTAGACCTGATTATCTACTTATACAACAATAAATTGCTTCGGATTGTTGAAATTTTTTCTTTGGGAAGGTTGATTTCTTCCCGTGGAAAGCACGTTCCCCGACGCGGTGGTTTGTGCAAATTTCACGCGTGTGTTGCCTTCATGTAGAGGAAGCATGGCGGGTTACGGTTACCGTGATCGGCAGCTTACACGGCAAGGCCTGCCTTTTCGAAGATGGCACGGGCATTCTTCAACCGCTCTTCCGACAACGGCGCGGTGCCTTTCAACGGGTAATCCATTCCCAGTTGCTCGTATTTGCGTGTTCCCATATTGTGGTAGGGGAGAAGCTCCACTTTTTCCACGCATTTGTAAGGAGCCAAGAAATCGGCCAGTCTCTTCAGCAGTTCATCGTTATCGGTCCAGCCCGGCACGATCACGTGGCGAATCCACGCGGGGATGTTGTTCTCTTCAAGGTAATCAAGGCATTTAAGGGTATTATTCATCTTCACGCCGGTGAGCTCTTTATGTTGCGCGGCGTCGATCGATTTGATATCAAGCAGCACCAGGTCGGTGGTATCCAGCGCGTCGAACACCGTTTTCGTGGCGATCGCTCCCGAGGTGTCTAGGGCCGTGTGGATGCCTTCCTCCTTGCACAGCCGGAAGAACGCGCGGACGAACTCCGCTTGCAGCAGCGGCTCTCCCCCGGTAACGGTCACCCCCCCTTTGGCGATAAAGCTTTTGTACCGCAGCACTTCGGCAAGCAACTCTTCGGGCGTGAGGAGGTATTGGCCGCTCGAGGTCCTGTCCCAGCTATCGGGGTTGTGGCAGTACAGGCAACGCAGCGGACAACCTTGCAAGAACACCACGAAGCGAATTCCCGGCCCGTCTACCGTGCCAAAGCTCTCTAGCGAATGAATTTTTCCTTGAATCATATCGAAAAATGAACGTCGGCGTTGTCCCCCCGCTCAAAGAAACGAGAGCAACGCCGACGATTTGTTTACAGCTAAAGATTGAGACATATAGCTACTTCGTGGGGTACCCGTAGCACGCGAAGAGCGTGAAAAGAGAAGCAAGTTCTTCTCTTTTAGCGATCGCGGGCAATAACGGGTCACGAAAATAGCGAAAGTCGAAAGATGTAGCTGTATGATTATTCGTTGTTTTCGGGAATATTACAGCGAGTGATTGATGGTTCTTGAGATCACGTCCAGCTGCTGCTCCTTGGTCAGCTTCACGAAGTTCACCGCGTAGCCCGACACCCGGATGGTCAGCTGCGGGTATTTCTCGGGATGCTCCATCGCGTCTACCAGCAAATCTTTATCGAACACGTTCACGTTCAGGTGTTGTCCCCCCTCCGGCGTGAAATAGCCGTCGAGCAGTCCCACCATGTTCGCTACTTGCGTCTCTTTCTGCTTGCCCAGCGTCCCCGGTGACACGGCAAACGTATAGGAGATGCCATCGTTCGCGTGTTGGAAGGGAAGCTTGGCCACCGATGCTAGCGCGGCCACCGCCCCTTTCTGGTCACGTCCGTTCATGGGGTTTGCTCCCGGCGCGAAGGGGGTTCCTGCCGGACGCCCGTCGGGGGTAGTACCGGTTTTCTTCCCGTACACCACGTTGGAGGTGATGGTGAGGATCGATTGGGTGGGGAAGGCGTTCCTGTACGTCTCGTGCTGGCGCAGGTAATTCATGAACTTCTTGGTGATATCCACCGCGATCGCGTCCGTGCGGTCGTCGTTGTTCCCGAACGGCACGTACTCTCCCTCCCGCTCGAAGTCCACCGCGATCCCTCTCTCGTCGCGAATCACTTTCACCTTGGTGTCACGGATCGCCGCCAGCGAGTCGGCCACGATGGAGAGGCCGGCGATACCGGTAGCCCGTATCCGTTGCACGTCACCGTCGTGGAGAGCCATCTCGAATGCCTCGTACGCGTATTTATCGTGCATGTAGTGAATGATCTTCAGCGCGTTCACGTAAACTTTGGCGAGCCAGCGCATCATTTGCTCGAACTTGGGCATCACCTCGTCGTAGTCGAGGTATTCCGACGTGATGGGTTGGAACTTGGGAGCCACCTGCACGCCCGATTTCTCGTCTTTTCCACCGTTGATGGCGTACAGCAAGCACTTGGCCAGGTTGGCCCGCGCGCCGAACAGCTGCATCTGCTTCCCGATCTTCATGGGAGACACGCAGCAGGCGATCCCGTAATCGTCGCCGTAGTCGGGACGCATCAGGTCGTCGTTCTCGTACTGGATGGCCGATGTATCCACCGACACCTTGGCACAGAA
>JBBACU010000367.1:0-2838 GCA_041656815.1 Proteiniphilum sp. | reverse complement strand
TGACAACGAAGTGTACTACGAGTTTATCCCGATGGACCAGTGGGATAGCGAGCAGCCGGAGACGGTGCCGCTCGAGGGAGTGGAGACAGGCAAGCAATACGCCATGGTAATCACTACCAGCGGGGGATTGTGGCGCTACAAGCTGGGAGATACCATCCAGTTTACCTCTACCCATCCCTACCTCTTCAAGATCACCGGGCGCACCAAGCAGTTTATCAACGCCTTCGGCGAAGAGCTCATCATCGATAATGCCGACCGGGCCATCGATGAGGCCTGCCGCCGTACGGGGGCCAAGGTCACCGAGTATACCGCGGCACCGGTCTATTTCGATGATAACCATAACGGGGCCCACGAGTGGCTAATCGAGTTTGAAACGCCACCGGCGGACTTGGACCAGTTCGTGCGCTTGCTCGACGAAAACCTCAAGAAACTCAATTCAGATTACGAAGCCAAGCGATCCTACAACCTTTCCCTCGCCCTGCCGCGGGTACGCGTCATGGAGCAAGGAACATTCTATAGCTGGATGAAACATAGGGAAAAAGTGGGCGGACAAAATAAAGTCCCCAAGCTTTCTAACGACCGGAAGTACGTGGAAAGCATCTTGGAATTCGTTGCCCGTAAATCCTAAAATTGAATAAAAAGCAGTTTCGTTGCCTCTAAATGAGAAAGATTCCGTAAATTTGCATGTTAAAAAACCGACTTGTACGATAATGAGAATAAAACTGATCAGTTTCTTGTTGCTCGTGGTGGCACTCGCCTCGTGTAACGAGTACAATAAAATATTGAAAAGTACCGACCGGGATTTGAAGTACAGTTACGCGAAAAAATATTTCGACGAAGGGAAATACAGTCGGTCCATCACGCTGCTCGAAGAGCTGGTTCCGTTCATGAAAGGAACTTCCTACGCGGAGGAGTCGCTCTACCTTTTGGCGCAGAGCCATTATAACTCGCGTGATTACTTCTCGGCAACCCAGGTGTTCACCACCTATTACAACACATACCCCCGGGGAGAGTACGCCGAGTCGGCCCTTTTTTACTCCGCCTACGGCATGTACTTGGACTCACCCGACGCCCGCCTCGATCAAACAAAAACCTACACGGCCATTGCCGAGTTTCAGAAATACATCGAGCGCTACCCGCAAACCGAGCGGGCCGAACAAGCGAAAAACTACCTGTTCGAGCTACAGGAGAAGCTGGCTTTGAAAGAATTACGGGCTGCCGAGCTCTACCTCGACTTGGGCAATTACATGGGCAACAATTACGAGTCGGCGGTTATCACCGCTCGAGAAGCGATGAAGAGCTACCCGTACTCGCGATACATGGAAGAGTACCAGATCATCATCTTGCGCGCCCGGTACGAGTTTGCACAACGCAGCACGCTGCAAACACAGCCCGAGCGATACCGCATGGTGGTAGACGAGTACTTCAACTACACCAACTCGTTTCCCGAAGGGAAGTACATGGCAGAGGCCGAAGCGTACTACAAAGAGGCACAGGATAAGATAGACGTGCTGCCCACCTGATCGAGGGATGAAAATCATCCCGGGTCACCCGAATCAAAAGAAAATTAAAACGTTATATATAAAAATGGATTACAGGAAAATTGCTGCAAGCACCAATACGGAAACGCGCGACGTGATGAGTTTAGCGAAACCGGTGGGAAATGTATATGAAATGGTAATGATCATCAGCAAACGGGCTAACCAGCTCTCGCTGGAGATGAAACAAGATCTGGATAACAAGCTGCAGGAGTTCGCGTCGTATAGCGACAACTTGGAAGAGGTGTTCGAAAACCACGAGCAAATAGAGATTTCCCGCTTCTACGAGAAGCTGCCCAAGCCCTCCCTGATCGCTGTCGAAGAGTGGAAAGAGGGAGGAATCTATTACCGCAACCCCGCCAAGGAGAAGGAACTATTTTGATAAGTGAGAGCAATGCCAAGCTCGCTTGGAGTATTGCCGAGCGCAAAAATAGTCTAATGAATGAACTATTCTGATAAGCCAAATGAGCAGAGCCAAGCTTGCTTGAGCTATGCCATGGCGAAGAATAGTCTAAATTTATTGACCTGTTCTAACAAAGACCTGTTCCAATGTTACAACGTATTCAAACCGTTTTCCTGCTGCTGGCTTCAGCGGCCATGTTGGTGGCTTCGGTCACGCCGCTTGCTACCTTTCTTCACAACGGCGACCGGGTGGTATTCGAGGCGATGGGAGTCTACCTCAACGGCTCACTCAGTGACTCCACGTGGGGACTCTTCGCGGTGGGCGCGTTCAGCGCCGTCATCGCGCTCTTCACCGTCTTTCTTTACCGCAACAGGATATTGCAAATACGGTTATCCATCTTCAATATAGTGCTGATGATCGGCTTCTACCTCTACTTCGGGTTTGTTATTTTCAAACTCAACCCGGCGGAAAACCTGCAGTTTCAAAAAGTAGGGATAGGCATCATCATGCCGATCATCGCGATCATCCTCACCGTGCTTGCCATCCGCAAGATCGGTGCCGACGAGACGTTGGTACGCTCGCTGGACCGATTGAGGTAGAAGGTAAATCTACACGAAAACTCTTAATTAGAAGGACCACTCCTCCGATGTCTTCGCCTTTCCCGTGTCTACAGGCACGTGCGTTTTGGTCTTGATCGGGGCGGTGGTCTTGTTCTCTACTCCCGCGCCCTTGTAATATTCCAACGCCGTGGGCATGATTTCCCGCAGGCGTTCGATCCTTCTTGAATCCGCGGGGTGCGTGCTCAGTACCTCGGGCACTTGGCCGCCGCCCGATGCCTGTGCCATCCGGGTCCAGAAAGGAATGGCCGCCCGGGGATCGTATCCCGCCATGGCCATG
>JBBACU010000366.1:0-2839 GCA_041656815.1 Proteiniphilum sp. | reverse complement strand
TCCCTACACAGTTCGGTGATTTTATGCCACTCCCCGTTTTTTAATACCTCTTTGGGGAAAAGGTTTGATCCCATGCCCACGCAAGTAACCCCTGCTTTGAACCACGCCGATAGGTTCTCCTCCGTGGGCTCAACCCCGCCGGTGACCATGATTTTCGACCAAGGCATGGGTCCTTTTATATTCTTCACGAACGATGGGCCGCCCACGTTGCCGCCGGGGAACACCTTCACGATCTCGGCACCTAGCTCTTGCGCCAAATTGATTTCCGATGGGGTGGCGCATCCCGGCGAATAGCCTATTTGGCGGCGGTTGCATACTTTAAAGATGTCAGGATTCAACAGGGGCCCTACCACGAAGTTAGCACCTAACTGTATGTAGAGCGCGGCGGTAGGTGCATCCACGATCGAGCCGATTCCCAGTATCATTTCCGGGCACTCTTTGTCTGCCCATTTGACCAGCTCGGCGAATACCTCGTGCGCGAAGTCGCCCCGGTTGGTGAATTCAAACGCCCGTATGCCTCCTTCGTAACATGCTTTAATCACCTGCTTGGCCACTTCCGCGTCGGCATGATAAAACACGGGAACGATTCCCGTGTCTTCCATTGCTTGATAAACTTTTGATCTTGAAAATTTTGCCATTATTCAGCAATAAAATTGATGATGGATTTATATTGATCTCACATTAACTATCGTACCACTCTTCCCGAGCCGTCGCCCTTCATGAGGTTTTCCACTTCGGGCACCGATACCAAGTTGAAGTCGCCGTAAACGGTATGTTTCAGGCAAGAGGCTGCCACCGCGAAGTCGAGTGCTTTCTGGTCATCCCCCTCATAGGCGAGCAGCCCGTATATGAGTCCTCCCATGAACGAGTCGCCGCCGCCCACCCTGTCCACAATATGGGTAATATCGTATCGTTTCGATTGGTAAAGTTTATCGGAGTAAAGGCATCCACCCCACGTGTTGTGGTTCGCGTTGATGGATCCGCGAAGCGTGATAATCACTTTCTTCGCCCGGGGGAATTTCTGCATCAGCTGCTTGCACACTGATTCAAATTCTTTCGCATCTACCTCTCCCCCGGTATGTTCTACTTCGAACCCTTCCGGTTTGATACCAAATACCTTTTCGGCGTCCTCCTCGTTGCCCAAGATGACATCGCATCCCTTCACGAGTTCAGGCATGATCTCCGAGGCTTTTTTTCCGTATTTCCAGAGGTTCTTGCGGTAATTGAGGTCACACGACACGGTCACTCCCATTTCGTTGGCGGTTTGTATTGCTTCGAGGCAAGCGTCGGCTGCTCCTTGGGAGATGGCGGGTGTGATCCCGGTCCAGTGGAACCACGTCGCGTCTTTCAGGATCTCTTTCCAATTGAACATTCCTTTTTCCACCTCCGCGATGGAGGAGTTTGCCCGGTCGTACACCACTTTCGAAGGACGCGCCACCGCCCCTGTTTCCAAGAAGTAGATGCCTACGCGATCGCCTCCCCTGGCTATTTGCCCCGTTCCCACGTTGTATTTCCTCAGTTCAGACAGGCACCAGTCGGCGATTTCGTTTTGCGGTAATCGAGTTACAAGCTCCGAGGGAATGCCGTAGTTTGCCAAGGAGATTGCCACGTTGGCCTCTCCCCCGCCAAACGTGGCATTAAGCTGGTTTGATTGTATGAATCGTTGATATCCTGGGGTGGCAAGACGTAGCATGATCTCGCCAAAAGTAACTACTTTTTGCATGTTTAATTAATCTGTATTGATAAGGGGTGATCGATTTTCTCTTTCTCTTCTTTCACGAATCGTGTCCACGCTTCAAAATCATCAAAGCCAGCCTTGGTCCATCCTCCGCCGGTATAATAGGTATAGGGAGTTCCCGGCTGGTAACTGTTTATCCCCAGGTAGTGGCCATTTGCTTCCTTGATAATCCCGTACCCGTTTGGATGGATCGCCGCGGTAAAGGTGGTGCCGTCGTTCTCGTTGCCCGGTGTTTCGTAAGCAATGATACCGCTATTCACGCCAAAGGTTACCGCTGGTTTCCCCGTGTCCATGACAATCCCTGTAGCCACGGTAAGCAGGGTAGTGTCGGTCTCGAAAATGTTAGTCACCTGGTTGAAAAGGCGGTACGCGTCCAGCGAAATGATTCGAGTCTCCAGTATTTCGCGGGTGCCGGCATGATACGGGTCGTACGTCAGTTTAAAGCTGATGCGCAACGGGCCGTTATCCAAGATTTCGGCAGTCACGAAATTATCTCCCAAGCATAAGGTGTCGTTATGCACCGGGGCGGTCATTCCCAAGCCGAGGGTCCTTCCCACCTTGTAATAATCGAGTCCTTCCCCGTGATCCTGATGGTACGAGGCTTTGCCTGACAAGTCGTTTTCATACCATTTATCAATGATCAATGCTTCGGTTCGTTTGGCCCAGAAGTCCATGCCATTGCTTATCTCCCCGGTTGCTTTCAGCGCGGGGCCGTATACCCTAAAGGCGGTGCGATTATTCTCCCACGTGAAGTCGTCCTTCCTTTCGGGCACCAAGCGCCCGTAGACGAGAGGTTCGAACGTTTCCGGTTCACCCGCGGACACCCGGTACGTTTTCGTCTCTCCCGCATCCACGGAAACCGGGAAGATAAGGGATTCCACGGATCCTGTCCCGTTGGTAACGAGTTGGAAAGGGATCTGCTTCCCGTTGTTGTCTGTCACGACGATGGACTGTTCGAAGGCCCCCGCAATTTTTTGTTGCACGTTTGTCCAATCGACCTCCACTATCTCGTTTTCCCTGTCTAGCGAACTCGGGTTATGCAGGCTCACGTCCAGCCCGTTTTTCGTGGACTGGCATCCGGTGATACCGTTATTATCAAAA
>JBBACU010000365.1:0-2874 GCA_041656815.1 Proteiniphilum sp. | reverse complement strand
TGGCCATTCCATTCAATTTTTTCCACGTACATGTTCTCTTTCGAGAGATTTTTGGCTACCATCGTGAACTGTTTCCCGTTGCCTACCTCGATGGTGGCCTTGGGAATCTGCGGGGCGCCGATAACCAGCTCTCCGCTCACCGGGTTCACGGGATAGAAGCCCAAGGCCGAGAAGAGGTACCACGCGGACATCTGGCCGCAGTCGTCGTTTCCTATCAATCCATCGGGTTTGTTCTGGTAAAAATCGGTACAAATACGGCGTACCAGCCGTTGCGTCTCTTCCGGCCGGTCCAGGTAGGTGTAGAGGTACGCCACGTGATGGCTTGGCTCGTTACCGTGCGCGTACTGGCCGATGAGCCCCGTCACGTCGGCCAGCCCCGCGGGTGCCTCCCCGGTGGTGTTAAAGAGGTAATCGAGTACTTCGGCGGTCTCTTTTTTCCCGCCCAATTGCTCGATGAGCCCTTCGATATCATGCATCACGTGCCAAGTATACTGCAAGGCGTTTCCCTCGGTATAGTGTCCGCCAATTTGCGAATCGGCATGAGCCAGCTCGTACGGGTTAAAAGGCGTGAGCCATTGCCCCCCGGAGTCCTTGGGGCGGGCGGAGCGGGTCTCCGGGTCGAACAGGTTCTTGTAATATCCTGCCCGTTTCGCGAAGAACGCGTGGTCTTCCGTTTTTCCCAACTTTTCGGCCATCAGGGCAGCGGCATAGTCGTCGAATCCACACTCCAGCGTACGAGATACTGATTCGGTCGGGATCAGGTCGTACGGGTAGTACCCGTATTGGTCGTACACTTCCCAGTCTGATTTCGGGTGGGTGCTTTGGGTGATAGATCGTTTGATCTCGCTGTATGCCCGCTCAGCGTCGAATCCTTCGAACCCCTTGAGGTAGGCATCCACGATCATGGGGATGGAGTGGTTCCCGATCATGGTGTAGGTCTCTTGCCCCATAAGCGCCCAGATGGGCAGGTGCCCTTTTTGCTCGCTATAATCGACCATGGAATTCACCAAGCCTGATACGATTTCCGGGCTCAGGATGGTGTACATGGGAAACGCGGCCCGGAAAGTATCCCATTGCGAGAGGGTAGAGTAGTGCGCGGCGGTGGGCGATTGGCTGATTTGCCGGTTGGGTCCCACGTATCTCCCGTCCACGTCAGCGATGTTATTTGGCTGGATGTAAAGGTGGTAGAGCGAAGTGTAAAAGTTGGCTTTGTCGTCGTCCGTCCCTTCAATCTGTACCCGGGAAAGATAGCTGTTCCAAGCGGCACGGGCATTGTCATGCACTGCGTCAAAATCCCAGCCGGGCACTTCCGCGTGCAGGTTGGCTCTCGCCCCTTCGATGCCGGTGGTAGACATGGCCACTTTCATTTGCAATACATCCCCCTCTTCCAGATCAAAATGCAAGATATAGCGTGCTGCCTTCTCGCGCGGGTCTCGTAGTGGGAGCTCTTCGCGGGAGACGATCGGCCGATCGAACTCGATCACGAAGTAATAGGTGCGGTCCACCCACTCCCTGCGGCGAGTGTGGCCGGTGATTTCCCGGTCTCCCGTGAATTGTATCCCGTGGTCCAGCACGTGCGTGTGGAACCGGTCGGCACTCCATACCAGCCCACTCTGGAAGTCGGCCAACACGCTCGACGCCTTTTCTTCTGCGTTGGTATACGTGTAACGATGAAACGCCACCCGGGGGGAGGTGGTGATCTCCACGCTTACCTCGTTGTCTGTCAGCTCCACGGCATAATAACCCGGGGATGCTTGTTCGGTCGACTTGTTGAAGGAGCTGCTTAGGTCTTCTCTGACTTCTCCCGCGAAGGGTTGTACCAGCAGGTCTCCCAAGTCGACCACCCCCGTGCCGTTCAACCGGTTTTGGGAGAACCCGTTGATCCGCTCGTCATCGTAGAAGTAGCCCGAACAATAATCCCAGGAAAAATTGCCCGTCTCCGGGCCCGGTTGCATCATGCCCAGCGGGTAGGTGGCCCCGGGGAACGTGTGTCCCGTGAAAGCAGTTCCGATAAAGGGGTTCACGTGCCGGGCGAGGTCGGCTTTGCTGTCACTCGTCTTCTCTCGTTGCACGCAAGCCAAGACCGGGAGCAACATCAGCAACCATAAAATACCAGTTCGTTGTAGGTTCATTTTTTGTTATATTATTCCAAGTTCCAGGCTCCAGAATTTCAAGATTCCAAAATCAAATCCTCAAATCGTCAAATCATGAGTCTCCTCCGAAAACCGTATTTTGCCGATTTCGCCCTCACTACAAGGTGTTGTGAGTGGGGTATTTTTCAAAAAAAAGATTTATCGGAGCGGACTCAATCCTCAAATCCTCAAATCCTCAAATCGTCAAATCGTTTAATCTTCCTTTTTCGCCCGTTTGGTTTCCCACACGAAATAGAGAATCAGCCCGATGAAAGCTGCCAATGCCGTGAGTTGTGCGCCGGTCCCGGTTGGGTCTGTCCATAGGTTGCTATTGAGCGCGTTGCCGTCCCCCGTAAGGAAGATGATCAGCGCGCCGAGCACGCCAAAGAGGGCCGCTCCCGCGATAAACCCGGAGGAGATGAGGATCGCGCGTTGGTGCCGGGCAGTTGTCAGTTGCTTGTCTTTGCCGCGCTTGTTGATCCAGTGGTTGAGTAATCCGCCCACGATGAGCGGGGTATTTAACTGGATGGGGATAAACATCCCGAGGGCGAATGCCAAGGGCGAGATGCCTAACCAGTTAATGAGGATGGCAATGACCGCGCCCACGCCCAGCAGCATCCAGCTGACGCCGCTGCCCGCCATCAAGGGTTCGATAATGGCAGCCATGGCATTGGCCTGCGGTGCCACCATGGGATTGGGATGCTCGGGCGTGGCCACGAAACCGTAGGCTTCGTTTAGGATG
>JBBACU010000364.1:0-2878 GCA_041656815.1 Proteiniphilum sp. | reverse complement strand
GTGAAGCCGTTCAGGTTATCGGTGGCCGTGATCAGGATATCCTTGACGCCGCGGGCCTTCATGTCCGTCAGGACACTCATCCAGAAAGAGGCGCTTTCATTCTTGCCGAGCCAGAGGCCCAGCACTTCTTTCTTACCGTCCCGGCGGAGCCCCACGGCAATGTAAACGGTCTTGTTGACTACCTTGGAGTTCTCACGCACCTTGAAGACGATCCCGTCCATCCAGACGATCATGTAGACTTCTTGGGTATTTCGGTCTGATAGTGCCACTCTTTTCGGTCAAACCGTGCCACTGTAATTCATAGTTTTTTACCTGTTTGAAAGATCCTTGACAAAGTTAATAATTTTATTGGTTTGTACTTATTTTTCCTTTTCTAAGTGAGTCACCTTTCAGGATTATTCTATGTGAGGAGTTTACCACCCTGTCTAAAACAGCATCCGCGATGGTCTGTTCCCCAATCAGTTCATACCATGCTGACACCGGTATTTGCGAGGATATGATAGTCGATTGCAGGTTATGCCTTTCATCGATTATATCCAGCAATATCTCCCGGGATTGATTGTCAAAGGCATGCAGTCCAAAATCATCCAACACGAGCAGGTTTGATCTACATAGCTTGGACAACTCTTTCAGGTACGTGCCATCCATTTTACAGAGTTTGAGCCTGCCGATCAGCTTGGCGGTGTTAGTATATAATACTTTGTATTCCATTAAACAGGCCTGGTACCCTAAAGCCTGGGCAAGATAACTTTTTCCCGTGCCGGAGGCACCCGTGATTAAAATGTTTTCTTTTCGTTTAATAAAGTCCAGTGCGGCCAACCGGGCAAACATGTTTTTATCCAGGTTGCGACCGGGCGCGTAGTCAACCTCCGCGATACTGGCCCGTTCTCTAAAACCGGCTTGTTTCACCAGGCGCTCTATCTTATTATTCAGCCGCTCTTCCCACTGGTGATCCGTGAGCAATGCCAGGTATTCATCGGCTGTCATCTTCTCTACCCGGTTGTCCCGGATGTGCTGATGATGTAACGTGGCCATGGCCCCGAGTCTCATCATTCTTAGTTTTTCTATCGTTTGATTGTTATTCATTTTTATGTTCTTGTAATTGATTCACGGGTTTAACTATAGGATGATGCTCCCCTTATATTCTGATGACGCGGTATGTGCGACCGCGCGTTGCCGGTTTCATTATAAATGATCGAGGCCCTGTCCATGTTGTTTTTCAGGATATTCTTGATTCGCGCGTATGATGGTATCCCCGCTTTCAGGGCCATCTCGCAAGCCCTGTTCAATCTTCCCGACCCGTATGCCTTGTGGAGTTGTAAAAGGCCGATCACGCGCTTGTATCCTATCTCGGGATAATCCACGGACGAGAGTATTTGTTCCACGCAACCGACAACATGCTCGCCGTGTGCCGCCGCTTTATTTTTAAAGTAGTCCGGGTTCCAATCCAAGTACGCCCGGTGGGTGCTGCTCAGGTGATCCGGGTTGGTGTTATAACTGCCCCCGGAGTAGTTCCTTTGATGCGTGGCCACACGTTGATGATTGTAATAAACCTCCACGATCTTCCGCGTGTAATGAATCTGTGTTTGCTTGCCTATGTAACGATACGGCACGCTGTAATAACTCTTGTCGGGTGAAAAATAGACATATCCCATTTTCTGGACCTTTGCCCGGCGGTAGTCCTTTATCTGGTACTGCTCGGTGGGCAATGGCTTGAGGTGCTCGCGCTCGATGGTCTGGAAAAGCTCCAACCTGCTGGCCTCTTTACGCTTGAAGAGCAGCTTGTTGTATTCCGCGAGCAACCGCCAGATCTCCCGGTTAAGGTCTGCCAGGGTGAAGAAGGTCATCTCGCGAAGCGGGTAATAAATCCTTTGATATGCCAGATGCACCGCGTTTTCCACCAGCGCCTTGTCCTGTGGCGAGTATACCCTCGCGGGGTTGATGACGCAACCGTGATGAGCGGCAAAATCCTTGAAACCGCGGTTAATGACGGCCTCGTGCTTGCTGGCCCTTGTGACGGCAGACTTGAGGTTGTCGGACACGATCGCCTTGGGAACCCCTCCATAGAAGCGCAACGCGTTCATGCAACAACTTATGAAGTCGTCGCGGCACTGGCTGCCACAAGCCTCAACGTACGTGTACTGGCTGCAGGGTAATATGGAGATGAAGACCTCGGCCGGCTTGACCTCGCCCGTGTCTTTATCCACCACCTCGAGCTTCTCCCCGGCAAAATCAACGAACATCTCGTGACCGGCAACGTGGTCAAGTTTTAAAGAGCCCTTGACCGGGGCGTATTTACGATGAAAGTGTTCCAGGAACTGGGTGTAGCCATACGGGTTGCTGACATTGCAGGCATAGTCATTGTAATGGTACTGGAACGTGAAACCGGGATGACCGCGATCCGCGTTGACACGTTCCAGGTAACACATTAAATCATCATGACGCGAGATGTCAATGGTGGTTTTACTGGTGAAGAGTTCGTTCAGGCGAACCGTGTCGAAGCTTAAAAGCTCACCAATGCCGTACCCGCTCGCCTTGAACTGCCGAACGTAGGAGTTGACAGTATTACGGGATATGCCCAGTGTCGCACCAATCTTGCGGTTGCTAAAACCGTCTTTAAGCAGAATTAAAATTTGTTTTATATCCATCGGATCAAGTTTGTTTGCCATACCGTGTCCCTTTTTTAGAGACAAGATAACTTGATCTTTTCAAAGTGGCACAAATCGAACCGTGAAAAGTGGCACGGTTTGAACCGAAAAAGGTGGCACACACACAGACCGAAATCACTGGCACAAATCAAACCGTAATACCCACTTCTTCCAAGGGGCGATTTTGCCAGGCCACGATGTCTTCGCTCACGCGGTCCGTTATCCTGGAT
>JBBACU010000363.1:0-2882 GCA_041656815.1 Proteiniphilum sp. | reverse complement strand
GCGCTACCCTCTCGAACATGTTAGGCAAGAAGGTCAAAACCGGAAAATTCGGTGCCGATATGCAGGTGCAGTTGATTAATGACGGGCCCGTTACCATCTGGATTGACTCCAAAAACAGGGAGTGAGGATATCGGGGCTAGCTTGACGCTGCTCATTTGGCGTGATAAAATAGTTCGATAAGATAGGTATGACCTGATAAGCGGTAAACGAAATACAAACAAATACAACAATGACAATAAAAGAAGCACAACAAACGGTTGATCAATGGATTAAGACCCACGGTGTGCGGTATTTTAGCGAGTTGACCAACATGGCCATTCTCACCGAAGAGGTCGGGGAGCTTGCCCGGATCATGGCACGAACGTACGGGGACCAATCCTTCAAAAAATCAGATGAGGCAAAGAACCTCCCTGACGAGATGGCCGACGTGCTGTGGGTGCTTCTCTGTTTAGCCAACCAAACAGGAATAGACCTTGAAGCTGCCCTTGAAGAAAACATCCGGAAGAAAACAGAAAGAGATGCCGTCAGGCATAAAGAAAATAAAAAATTAAACTTTCGCAAGTGATTTTTCAGCTAAATATAAGACCTATTACTATTTCGTGGGCACCCGTCCGATGAAATAGGCGTGATCTGATAAGCTGTTTGAACTTTTCCGTTAAGCTAACTGAGCAGAGCCAAGCTTGCTTGAGCTAGGCCATAGCGAGGAAAAGTCTAACTTTAGTGAACGAAGCGAGTTATTTATCAGATAGCCTATAAATCGGCAACGGGTCACTAAATAGTGGAAGTCGAGATATTTAGCTATAAATACGTCACAAGCAAAACTTGAATAAGAAACTGAAGTGAAATCACCAGGCACCCATCCAACGCGATGCAAGCCGAACGTAAACAATGAAAAATAAATGGAGAAAGACAAATACCTAACGGCCATAAAGGACCACCCATTCTTACTGACAAGTGACGAGGTTGCCGAAAAAACGGCAGAGATCACCGCGGAGTTATTCGACGAAAACAACACGCCGGGAACGTACAGAAATATTTATAACTGCATTGACATCACTACATTAAACACGACAGACACGAGAGAAAGCGTGTGGAAATTCACGGAAAAAGTGAACGCGTTCGATGGCATGCATCCCGAAATAAATAACGTGGCGGCCATTTGTGTTTATCCTAATTTCGTGCGCACGGTGAAAGAGGCTTTGACAGCCGACGTGAAAATTGCCGCTGTCTCGGGAGGCTTCCCTGCCTCCCAAACCTTCACGGAGGTAAAGGTGGCTGAAACCGCATTGGCTATCGCCGATGGCGCGGACGAAATAGATATTGTCATGAACATGGGTTTATTCTTGGATAAAGAATACCAAGAACTGTGCGAAGAGATCTCCGAGATAAAGGATGTATGCCGAGGTGCCACGCTAAAGGTAATTCTGGAGACGGGAGCACTGCAAAACCCGGTTGCCATCCACAACGCGGCAATCCTCAGCCTTTATTCCGGCGCCGATTTCCTAAAAACATCTACCGGGAAAGGATACCCGGGAGCAAGCGCGGAGGCGGTGTACGTCATGTGTCAAGCGATTCGCTCTTACCACGAGAAGACGGGCAGGAAGGTAGGCATCAAGGTGTCGGGAGGCGTATCTATTCCCGAAGACGCGGTAAGTTACTACACCCTCGTGAAAACCATCTTGGGAGAGGAGTGGTGCAACAACGAGTTGTTCCGCGTGGGAAGTAGCAGGCTGGGAGAAGTTCTGCTGACAAAAATAGGATAATGAATTGTATCATACTGTGAATGAGCTTAATAACAAAATACAACACATGATATAATAAGAATGAAGCATACAGTATTTGCAGCCGTTATCTGGCTGTTATCGGTTAACATGTTACAGGCTCAGGAGCACCGGGTGATCTCCGAGCTGAGAGAGACTCCTTACTGGCAGGACGTTAACGTGGTGAAAGTAAACAAAGAGTACCCTCGTACCCAGTTCATGACATACGATAACGAACAGGAGGCACTCGGCACGCGTTTCGATGAAAGCAAGTATTATATACCGTTGAACGGCACGTGGAAATTCTATTTCGTGGAGGGCTACAAACAACTTCCGGAGAACATTACAGACTCGCTCGTGTCGATGGAAGGCTGGAGCGACATCAATGTCCCGGGCAACTGGGAAATGCAAGGATTCGGCATGCCTATCTACGTGAATCACCCGTACGAGTTCGTGGAGCGCGACCCAAAAACACGGCTACCTAAGATGGCTCCCCCGTATTTACCCGAAGAAAATCCCGTGGGCGTGTATCGACGCGAGATCGAGATACCCGAGGAATGGGAAGATCGGGAGATATTCTTAACAATCGACGGGGCAAAGTCGGGCGTGTATGTCTACATTAACGGCAAAGAGGTTGGATACAGCGAAGACTCTAAAACAAGCGCCGAATTCCGTATTAGCAACCACGTGAAGCCTGGAAAGAACTCGCTCGTGTTAAAGATCTTCCGGTGGAGCACGGGGTCATACCTCGAGGCACAGGACTTCTGGCGTATCAGCGGGATAGAGCGGGATGTTTTCTTGTGGTCGCAGCCCAAGACCTCGCTTCGCGATTTCAGGGTGATATCCACCCTTGATGACAGCTACCAAAACGGGGTATTCAAACTCGAAACCACGGTACGCAATTTCAATGATGAAGTTGCCTATGCCGATGTAACCTATGAATTACTCGACCCCAACGGAAACAGGGTGTTGACGGAGACCAAGTTCATGGGTGTACCGGCAAGGGGCGAAAGCGCGATTTCCTTTCAAAACCAACTTCCTAACGTGCTCACTTGGACATCCGAAGCACCCCACCTTTACCGCTTGCTGATCACCGTGAAGAAAGAGGGCGATGAGAATGGC
>JBBACU010000362.1:0-2899 GCA_041656815.1 Proteiniphilum sp. | reverse complement strand
AATATCTCCTCGTCCGATTTATCGGACAGCGCCAGCGGGTATAGTTTGTTCGCCTCCATGAACTCGTCGAATAGATCCGTACAGAGTACCACTGTCTTGGGGGAGGTCACGGGGAAGTTAGCATGGTTGTTGAGTTCCAAGTGGGTCTTCACCATGTAGCCGAGGAACGCGAGCCCGCGGCCTTTTCCTCCCAGCGATCCTTCACCAATGCGGGCGAAGTTGGAGTACTGGTCGAACCGATCCTTCTCGAACACCGCTACAACGCCCGTATTTTTCATCCGACGGTACTGCACGATGGTCGCGTAAATCAGCTCGCGCGCGTCGTGCATGCTCGCGTACTCCGACACGTCGATCTTTTTCAGCATCTCCGCCACCGGGAACATGGCACGCGAGTAGAAGAAGCGGGCAAAATGGTTTTTTGAAAGATGGTAGTAGAGTGCCTCGTCGGGAATATTGCGAATGTTCATCTGCAGTTCTTTCAAGTTCCGGATCCTGAAAATCTCCTGTTTGGTCTTGGGAGCGGTAATGATAAAATCACCAAACCCGAGGTTCTCCTTGATCGCCTTGTTCACGTCTTGGGGAAACGTCTTGGAGTTTTTATCAATAAAAACATCACTTTCCTCGTTCACGTGCTTTCGATTACCCGATTCCGACGAGGTATACAGAAGGGGTATGTCGTTGTCTTGGGCCCGGATCCATTCGCCCAGCTTTTTCCCGGCCAACGGGTCTTTCTTGCCCCCCCGGTCGAAGCTCATATCGCAGATAACCCCCAGCATGTTGTCGCCGTACTTCTCGTAATAGGAAACCGCCTCTTCATAGTCCCTGGCGAGCAATATCTTGGGGCGTCCCCGCATCCGCAACATCCGCAGGTGATCGTTGAGTGCCTCCTTGGAGAACTCTTTCGATTCGGAGAGCACCAGCTTGTACAAGAGAGGCAACGCGCTGGAATAGAAGCGCACCGAGTCCTCCACGAGCAGGATCGTCTGTACCCCTACCGTCTTCACGTCGTGCTCCACGTTCATCCGGTCCTCGATAAGCTTGATGATGGCCAAGAGGAGGTCGGCATCCCCCAACCAACTAAAAACGTAATCGATGCCACTCAAGTCCTCCTCGCGCAGCGCGGCCGTCACCGATTTCGAGAAAGGAGTAAGCAGGACAACCGGTATTCGGGGGTCATGTTTCTTCACTTTCTTCGCCAGCTCGAACGTATCGTTGCTATCCATGTTGGGCATGCAAATAACCAGTTCGTAGTGGTTTTGCTTTAGTTCCACCAACGCCTCCTTTCCACTATTAACCTGCGTGAAGCGAGGCGGGTAGCGGAGGCTGAGCGACGTGTACTCGTTGAATATTTGTTCGTCTACCCGCCCGTCGTCCTCAAGGATAAACATATCGTAGCGGGAAGCCACCATCAACACGTTGTATATACGCTTGTTCATCAGCTTCACGAAAGGGGTATCCCGGAACCTGAGCTGACTGATATCGTGGGCCTTGACCACCGCCCCGGATGTTTTTAGCTTCATACGATTATTTTTTGACGCGAGACGTGACAATCAAACCACGCAACACGAAATACAAGATGTTTATTGAAACAGACAAGCAGTGCATCCGGTTCGGCAACCACCGTGAAAGAGGATAAGACTTTCGTCGCTGTTTATCCGCAAGCAGTGCGCCCGGTTCGGCAACCACCCGTAACAAAAATCAAATATAACGGTTTTTTCAACGCCAACCATCCATGGCCACGAGTTAAGTTATTGAAAATTTTGGAGAGAGGTCCCATGATGGAGTTTGAGTTATCGGGATGTTTTTGTAATTTTGTTCGTCGATACATTCACCCCCACTACAATGAAAATGAAGAAATCACTTCTTGTAATCACCATAGCCGCCGCCCTTATCATCGGGATGGGGTTGCTCTTTTTGCTGTTCACCTCGATGAACAACAGGGTGAACGCCGAAGCAGAACGGCCGCTGGTCCTCTCGATGACGGCGTCGGTAGCCATTCCCCAAGAGATGGAGTTCGCGGGCGAGCCAATCGTCTTTGACCGGTACGACCGCCGCGAGCGGATGGACCGGGAACTGAACAGCTTCACCTACTTCCACTCTACCACGTTGCTGCTTTTCAAGCGTGCCAACCGGGTTTTTCCCATCATCGAGCCCATCCTGGAGCGGGAAGGGGTACCCAATGACTTGAAGTATCTCGCGGTCATCGAGAGCAGCCTCGACCACCGGGCCGTCTCCCCCGCGCGGGCGGCGGGCTTGTGGCAGTTCCTGCAAACTACCGGCCGGGAGCATGGGTTGGAAGTGACGGCAACCGTGGACGAACGGTACCATATCGAAAAGTCCACCGTCGCGGCGTGCCGATACCTCAAGGACGCGTACCGGAAGTACGGCTCGTGGAGTGCCGCGGCACTCGCGTATAACGGCGGACAAGCGCGAATTACCCAAGAGCTGGGCAACCAACGGGTAAGCGACGCACTCGACCTGTGGCTCGTGGAGGAGACCACTCGTTACTACTACCGGATGCTCGCTATCAAGCAGGTGTTCGAGAACCCGTTGCAATACGGCTTCGTGCTTCAACCCGAGCACCTTTACAAACCGATGGAGTTCAAGGAGGTGGAGGTCGCTTCTTCCATCCCTGACCTGGTGGCGTTCGCGCGGCAGCACCAGATCACATACGCCCAGCTAAAAGATTTCAACTCGTGGCTGCGCGACACCAAGCTAACCAATACCGGCGGCAAGACATACACCATCCTGATTCCCACGCGCGACGGCCTTTATTACAAGGAGGGGGAAAAACCCAAGGTGCACGATCCGGCATGGGTGGTGAAGTAAACATTTACAGGTTATCATCGTTTTATACTTATGACTCCCGACACAGAACAGATACAGGTGTACGGTGCCC
>JBBACU010000361.1:0-2907 GCA_041656815.1 Proteiniphilum sp. | reverse complement strand
GGGGCAAATGTAGTGAAAGTTGAGAGACAAGGTGAGAATTTATTCTCGAACTTGTCCGAAACACCTCCTACATTATACATGCCTCCCATTTTATGCAAAGGTAAGAAAAATGTACATTCGGTCAATTTAGGGGGCAGTGATAAACGATTGATTAGATAAGATATTTGGGATATAATCCAAAATAATCATGATATTTTTTGGTTATATCCCGTGAAAATGATGTTGTTTCGCGATATCTTGGATAACCAATCCCGAGAGGATGAACCCGAAGGTAGCGGTTACCTGCACCATAGTGCCGTTCACCCGCGCTTTGCGGAAGCTGCCGTTCTCGTTTGCCTGGGGAAGGGGTTCTTCCCGGTTGGAGAGTAGCTCCTCGCTATAGACACAGAGGATGGGTTTTGATGGCTTTTCTCCATACTTCCGTATCCGTTCCCGCAACGCGTGTGCGAGTTTACAACCCCGCACCTTCCAAAACTCGGCTACCCGTATTTTAAGCGGATCTATCTTGAGGGCCGCACCCATGGAGGAGAAGACGGTAGCCCCCGTTTTTGAAGCGGTCACCAACAGGTGTTGCTTGTGCGCGAGGGAGTCGATCGCGTCGATGATGTAGTCGTATTGCTCCAACCGGAACGATCCGGACGACTCGGCGCTGTAGATTTCCGATACGGCAGTAATGGTGGCAAAGGGGTTGATCTCTTCCAACCGCTGTTTCAGCACCTCCACCTTGAGCTCGCCGATGGTCTTGGTGGTGGCGGGCAGCTGCCGGTTACTGTTGGCCGCGGCCACCCGGTCGGAGTCCACCAGCGTCAGGTGCATCACCCCGCTGCGGATCAGCCCTTCGGCGCACCAGCTGCCAACACCTCCCACGCCAAAAAGGATCACTTTTTTTGCAGTAAGTTGCCGCATCGCCTCTTTTCCCATAAGTAGTTCGGCGCGGGCGAATAAGTCGTTATATTCCATCCCTGAATTAAATCTACCTTAATTCTGTTTCAACTAACCCTTTCACTTAACTCCAACCAGCGCATCGTCTTCTCATCGATGCGTTCGATGAGCTCCGACAGGCGTTCGGATTGGCTCACCAGCTCGTCTGCTTGGAGGGTTCCCGAAGAGAGTTGTTCGCTGATCGCCTCTTTCTCTGCTTCCAGCTGCTCGATGTCTCCCTCGAGCGACTCGTATTCCTGCCGCTCTTTGAAGGTGAGTTTCTTTTTCTCCTCCTCTTTCTTTTGTTGCGCCAGTGGTTCAGCCGTCCCGGCTTTGGCTGCGGCCATTTTTGCTTCCGCGGCTTTGGCTTCGGCCGCCTCTTTCTTCTCTTCTTCTGACTTCCACGCGCGGTAAAGCGAGTAGTTGCCCGGGAAATTTTGGATCCGCGCGTCTCCATGGAATACCAGCAAGTGGTCCACCACCTTATCCATGAAGTAGCGGTCGTGCGATATCACGATAAGGCATCCCTTGAAGCCGGCAAGGTACTCCTCCAAGACATTCAGGGTAAGGATGTCGAGGTCGTTGGTCGGCTCGTCCAGGACCAGGAAGTTGGGGTTGGTGATCAGCACGGTGCATAGGTAAAGCCGTCGCCTCTCGCCCCCGCTCAGCTTGTACACGTAATCGTGCTGTTTCTCGGGGGGGAAAAGGAAATGCTGGAGAAATTGCGAGGCGGTCAGCCGGTGCCCATCCCCCAGGTCAATCACCTCGGCGATGTTCTGCACCGCGTCCAGCACCTTCATCTGCTCGTCGAACTGCAGCCCGTCTTGGCTGTAATAGCCGAAGTTCACTGTCTCGCCGATCTCGAAGTAGCCGCTGTCGGGTTCCACCTCTCCCAGCAGCATCTTCACGAAAGTGGATTTCCCAGTGCCGTTATTTCCCACAATGCCCATCTTCTCGTATCGGGTGAAGGTGTAGTTGAACGACTCGGTGATCCGGGTATCGCCAAACCGCTTGCTCACGTTTTTGGCCTCGAATATCTTCTTGCCGATATAGGCGCCTTTCGCCGCGAAGCGAACCGACTGCTCGGCCTGTTTTTCGCGTGCTTTCTCCTCGAGCGTGTAGAACGCGTCTATTCTCGATTTGGACTTGGTGCCCCTTGCCTGCGGTTGGCGTCGCATCCACTCCAGCCCTTTGCGCATCAAGTTTTTCGCGCGGTCTACTTCTGCCTGTTGCGAAGCCACCCGTTCGTCCCTCTTCTCGAGGTAGTAGGAGTAGTTCCCTTTATAGGTATAAATTTGTTTATTGTCGATCTCGAGGATACGCGAGCAGACCCGGTCCAGAAAGTAGCGGTCGTGCGTCACCATAAGTAAGGCCACGGGGTCGCGTGCCAGCTGCTCTTCCAGCCACTCCACCATCTCCAGGTCGAGGTGGTTGGTCGGCTCGTCCATGATCAGCAGGTCCGGCTCGCTGATCAGCGCGTTGGCCAGTGCCACCCGCTTTACTTGCCCGCCGGAGAGCTCGCCGATCTTCTGGTGAAAATCGGTGATATTCAACCGGGTCAATATCTGCTTGACGCGCTGCTCGTAATCCCACGCGTTGTGAAGGTCCATTTGAACGAGCACCTCGTCCAGCTTCGACTGGTCGCCGGAAGCGATCACCTCCTCATAGCGGGCGATCAGTTTTACCACGTCGCTATCAGAGCTGAAACAGGCTTCCAGCACCGTGAGTTCGGGATCGAAGAGGGGCGACTGTTCCAAGTAGGCCAACCGGATATCGTTGCGAAAGACCACCCTCCCGTCGTCATACGGCTCTTTGCCCGCCAGTATATTTAGCAGCGTGGTCTTGCCGGCCCCGTTCCGGGCGATCAGGCCTACCTTCTCGCCTTCGGCAATGCCGAACGAGCTCTCTTGAAAGAGTAGGAGGTCGCCGAAACTCTTGGTCAGCTTATCGATTTGTAATAGTGGGGTAGCCATGAGCGTTTATTTG
>JBBACU010000360.1:0-2909 GCA_041656815.1 Proteiniphilum sp. | reverse complement strand
GGTGTCCTTGTACGCGTTCATATCGAAGTAAGTTCCGTACGAAACGGAAGGGATATTGTTTTGTCGAAGCACTTCCTCGATTTCCTGCCGGGTGATGATAAACGCCGCGCTTCCGGCGTCGCCCGAATACTCGGGGCGTGTCCAGTTGATAGGCAGTGGCTCCGATTCGTACGCGGGTCGGCGTAGTTGATCGACGTACCATTCCGTTTGGAGGAAGCTGAGGTTGGTCACCCGCACGTCGGTACGGAAGCCCTCGGTCTCTTGCACGTACCAAAGGGGATAGGTGTCGTTATCGCCGTTCGTGAAGAGGATGCCATTCTCGCCAATGCCCACGAGGTAGTTCATGCCGGTATCGCGCGCCAAGGTACGCCCGGAGCGGTCGTGGTCATCCCAGTTCTGCGACGCCATCTGTATGGGAACCAGAATCCCGGCTGCCGTGGCCAATGCGGTGGCCGCGGTAGTACTCTTGATATATTTCCTGAGGAAGAGGCCGATGCCGGCTACTCCCATGCCTATCCAGATGGAGAACGCGTAGAACGATCCGGCGTACGCGTAATCGCGTTCCCTTGGTTCAAACGGTGTCTGGTTAAGGTAAAGGATAATGGCCAAGCCGGTCATGAAGAAGAGCAGGAAGACGACCAAAAAACTCTGTTTTCCCCGCTCCTTCAGCTGCAACTGGTAAAGGATTCCGATGATGCCGAGCAATAGCGGGAGCATGTAGTACTTGTTGCGTCCCTTGTTGTGGGCGATGGCGGGTGCGATCTCGTCTTGCGGCCCCAATCCCAGCACGTGCTCGTCGAAGAAGGGGATGCCGGTGATCCAGTTGCCGGCGGTGATTCCTCCATCAGACTGGATATCGTTTTGCCGGCCGGAGAAGTTCCACAGGAAGTAACGCCAGTACATGAAGTTGACCTGGTAGTTGAAGAAGAACTTCACGTTCTGCCAGAGGGTGGGCTTCTGGTTCCTGTCCACCACGCCGCCCCAGCGTTCGTACCCGAGGATATGGTTCCCGAACGACGGGTTGTTCGGGTTGGAGTGCATCCGCGGGAGCAACGTCGTGTTGCTGTATTCATAAATGGGTGTCGTGATTTTTTCGTACCTGTCCTTTTCGTCGGGTGAGTTCTTCACCACTTGTTGGTAAGAGGTGCGTTCGCCCTTGGTAAGCGCGGCACCGTTGGCGTCGCGGACAATCCGGGAGGCGTAGGTGGTGCCGTGCAGGAGCGGTGTTTGGCCGTACTGCTCGCGGTTGAGGAAGCTTCCCAGCGAGAAGATATCCTCCGGCGAGTTCAGGTCGAGTGGCGGATTCGCGCTCGAGCGGATAGGGATAAGCGCGTAGGCCGAGAACCCCACCAGGATTACCATCAGGCAGGTCATCGCGAGGTTGATGAACCGGGTGGTTAGTTTCTTGTACTTGAATACAACGTACGCGCCTGCGGCAACCAGTAGGGCCCAGAGCCAGCCGCTACTGCCAATGAAAAGGATCCCGGTTAACGCGAGGGTGATGAAGAAGGCGGCGCGTGCTCTTGACTCCCGTCCTTTCGCGGAGAGCGTCTCGTAGAGCCCCCACGCGATGCCGGCCACCAGCAGGACAAGATACACGAAGACACCGCTGTGGTAAGGCATTCCCAGCGTGTTCACGAAAAAGAGCTCGAGCCAGCCGCCCACCTTGGTGAAGCCGGGGATGATGCCCCACATCACTACCACAATAAGCCCGAAGGAGGCTAAAAGAGACCATGCAATACCTTTCCACTCGGGCTTGTCGTTTTTCTTGAAGTAGTAAACCAGCACGATGGCCGGGATACACAATAAATTAAGGAGGTGCACGCCAATGGATAATCCCATGACGTAGGCGATTAATACCAACCACTTGTCGGAGTGGGGCTTGTGCGCGTTGTCTTCCCACTTGAGGATAAGCCAGAAAACGAGGGCAGTGAGCATCGATGAAAAAGCGTATACTTCGCCCTCCACGGCCGAGAACCAGAACGTGTCGGAAAACGTATAGGCTAACGAACCTGCCAGCCCGCTGCCGATGACGGCGATGGTTTGGCCAAGGCTGAGTTCGCGCTCGCCTTGTTTAAGTACCAGCTTGCGTGTCAGGTGGGTGATGGTCCAGAAAAGGAACAGGATGGTGAATGCGCTGAGAAGCGCCGACATGCTATTGACCATCTTGGCAACCTGTGACGGGTCTTGTGCCAGTTGGGAGAAGAAATTGCCCACTAACATGAAAATGGGAGCCCCGGGGGGGTGCCCTACTTCCAGTTTATAGGCTTGGGTGATAAATTCGCCGCAATCCCAAAAGCTGGCTGTGGGCTCGATGGTGAGAAGGTACACGGCGGCCGCCACAGCAAACACTGCCCATCCGGCGATGTTGTTGATTAACTTGTAGTTGGTCATTTTTTTTGATTTTTTCAATTCAAGGCATCCTCCTGAACTCTACTGGCTTAATCGCTCGATCGCGGCAAAGATACGGAAATCTCTCTATTCCAACGGAGGAAAAGAGAACCATTTGCAGGTTATCGTATTAAAAAACGTGAAATATATGATTCGTACTTGTTATCGTGAAAGATCATCACGTTGAACGCCTGTCGCGAAAAAAATCCCGAAAGCACGCCTGTTTTTGAGGGCGAGGCGAGTATTGGGGCGAATATTCAAAAACCATTAAATGTATGCTAATTAATTTAAAATCAGCTGGATATGTTTTATAACATGTTTTCGGGTAACCATTTATTTATTAGGATGTTACGCCTTGTCTTTTATTTTTCGAGTTGTTTTATCCTCGAAAAAAGGGAGGGGATTACTTGCGCGATAAATAATAAAAAGTTTACTTTGAAGGTGATTAAGGAAAAAAATCAATAATTAAAAGGTCGTTTTCGTGTTTATTTGTAATTAATGCAGGTAATATCGGTATG
>JBBACU010000359.1:0-2919 GCA_041656815.1 Proteiniphilum sp. | reverse complement strand
AAGCCACTGCTTGCCCGGAAGCAGGAGTTCAAGGACGCCCTGGCGGGGCGAAACATCAAGGTGAGCGCGGTCTGCGCCGGGTTCGACGGGTTCATTCTTTCTACCGACCCGGAGGTCAGGAAACTCTGTCGCGACACCATGGAGCAGTTGATCATCGCGGCCGGCGAGTTCGAGTCGACCGGCGTTATCATCGTGCCGGCTTTCAACAGCCAAGTGCCGGTGATGCCCCACACCCAAGAGACGCGCGATTTTCTCTGCGAACAGTTCGACGAGATGGGTACCCTCGCGCGGCAGCACGGTACCACCGTCATCCTCGAGCCGCTTAACCGCCGGGAGGCATTCTACCTGCGCCAGGTGGCCGACGCAGCGTCCATCTGCCGGGATATCGGCAACCCGGGTGTAACGTGCTTGGGAGACTTTTGGCACATGACCTGGGAGGAGACTTCGGATTACGGGGCCTTCATGTCGGCGGGTGAATACCTGCAACACGTGCACATGGCGAGCCGTAAACGCCGCATCACGCCGGGCGAAGACGGCGAAGCCGACAACTACGTGGAGGGTTTTAAAGCGCTCAAGAAACTGGGATACGACAAGTACGTGAGCTTCGAGTGCGGTGCCGAGGGGGATCGCGAGGTGGTGGTTCCTGCCGCGTTGGAGTTGCTCCGCGCGCAGTGGGAGGAAGCCTGACGAATGTTTGTCGAGAATAACAGTGTTCGGGGTGGGAGTATTCGTTCGTGAAATAGCCGCGTCATGGAGAGGTTGCTGAAATTCCTTTCGTCGTACAGGGCAACCATCGTCCTGCTGCTAATCTACTCGCTGGGCTTGGCATTGGCCACGCTCGTGGAAAAACAGATGAGTACCGAAGCGGCTAAAATGCTGGTATACTATTCTCCCCTGTTTATTTTCCTTCAATTCCTGCTGGTGCTCAATTTCCTTTTGCTGTTGCTGCGGAGGAATTGGTTTCGGCAGAAAAAATGGGCGCTTCTTGTGGTGCATTTCGCGCTGGTAATCATCATGACCGGCGCCCTGACTACTTTTTTGTTTGGGAAGGAGGGGCAAGTGCGTATCCGGGAAGGAGAGAAGGTAAATGAAATGGTCATGCATACGTCGAAAGGTGTCCGAACGGAAAAGTTGCCTTTCGAGCTCGAATTGGTGGAGTTTACCTTGAATCGCTATCCCGGTTCCCGAAGCCCCTCTTCCTACGAAAGCGAACTGCGGGTACACGTGGACGGGGAGGTGCGGGAGGCACGCGTGTTCATGAATAACGTGCTCGACCTGAAAGGGTACCGGTTCTTTCAGGCTTCGTATGATCAGGATGAGATGGGAACGGTCTTGTCCGTGAACCGCGACGTGGCCGGGCGCGCGATCACTTACACGGGCTACCTGCTCCTGATGATCGGTTTTGTAATGATGTTCGTGATGCCGAACTCCCGGTTCCGCCACTTGATTGTACGACTCAAGGAGACCCGTGAGCAAGCCGGTAAGGTACTGCCCTTCCTTGTCCTCACGATATTACCGTTGGTATCTAACGGGCAAGAGATATCCAATCACGCGATGGCCGAAGCAATAGAGCAGAACGCGGTTCCTCCCGGGCACGCTGCTCGTTTCGGTGCCCTTCCGGTACAATTCCGCGGGCGAATGATGCCAATGAATACCTTCTCTTCCGAGATCCTGCGAAAAGTACATAAGGAAACGCGATTCAGGGGCCTCAATGCCGACCAGTTCCTGCTTGGCCTCTTCTCGATGCCTCAAACGTGGGCGAGGGTGCCTATTGTCGCTGTCTCCAACGAAGAGGCGCGTGCGCGGTACAGCCTGCCGGAAGGATACGTGCCGTATGTCTCCTTTTTTGATGAACAGGGACAATATCGCCTGTTGCCCCATTTGCAGGAGATCCATCATAAGCCGGCGAGAGAAAGGACCGCGGCGGAGAAAGAGCTGGTTAACCTCGATGAGCGAGTGAATATAATGTACCAGCTATTCAGCCATACGCTCCCCGGTATTTTCCCGGATCCCGCCGACCCTACCCATACATGGTACGCGCCCGGTGATGATCTCGCCCACTTTCAGGAAGCAGACTCCCTCTTTGTCTCCCGGACGTTCGCGGGCTACCTGTCGGAGGTGACGCGTTCCATCCAAAGCGGCGACTGGAGTAAACCGGACGAGATGTTGGAGCAGATCGAGGCGTACCAGTTGAAAAATGACAAAGCATCGCTTATTAACCCGGCCAAACTGCGGGCAGAGATCCGTTATAACAACATGAATATTTTCGGACGGAGCAGGGTAGGCTATCTCGCGCTGGGAGGGTTGCTCCTTGTAGTGGTAATGATGCAGCTGCTTAATGAACGTCCGTGGCTACACTACACGTCCTTGGCACTCACCGCGGGGATCGTGATGGTATTCCTCTATCATATGACGGGCATGGGATTGCGGTGGTACGTCGCGGGGCACGCGCCTTGGAGTAACTCCTACGAAACCATGGTCTATATTGCTTGGGCCACGGTGCTCGCGGGACTGATCTTTGGGCAAAAAAGCACCATCACGCTCGCGTTGGCTACCCTTTTCGGGGGAGTGATTCTGTTTGTCTCGGGCCTTAACTGGATGGATCCGCAGATAAATACCCTTGTGCCGGTGTTAAAATCGCCTTGGCTCATGTTTCACGTGGCGGTGATCGTGGCGGCATACGGCTTTTTCGGAATCAGCTTCCTGTTGGGGATCACCAACTTATCGCTGATGGCATTCACCAAGGGCGACCTCTCCGTCACTTACCGCATCAAGGAGTTGGGCATCATCAACAACCTTTCCTTGCTCGTGGGTCTCGCGCTGATGACAACCGGAACCTTCCTCGGCGCGATATGGGCGAATGAATCCTGGGGCCGTTACTGGGGGTGGGATCCAAAGGAAACATGGGCGTTGATAACC
>JBBACU010000358.1:0-2930 GCA_041656815.1 Proteiniphilum sp. | reverse complement strand
AGCGCAACTTGCGGGCGGCCATCTCGATCGATACCTTGTTGTCCGCGGCGTGGCGGCGGGTGTCGAAATCGACAGACACCAACGGTATCCCGGCGTCCTCGCACCACTCCTTCACGAAGCGGGCGTCCCGGTCGGACTCTGCCCCCCGGAGGTGAAAGTTGCAATGAGCCGCGATGCAATGATACCCCAAGCGTGCCAGCACGTCGATGAGCGCCATGGAGTCCATGCCACCGCTTAACCCTACCAAAACCCGTGCACCGGGCCGGAGGAGTCTCTCGCTCTCGATGTATGCGCGTACTGGGTTGATCATTATTCAAGAAAAACAAACAACGGCTTGCGGGTATCCCAAACGATGCCGCCAAGCGTGTCTCTCCGGCAAAAGTACAAAATTAACGGGTATCCTTTCCTCATCCGCCGGTAAATCTTTTGAAATAGCTGCTGAACGCGCATAGTTCGCTAAAAAATTGTATTTTTGTACCACGAATGTATTTAGGATGTGCTAATATGATTGAAAAGATAGACGCTCTCCTGCAAGAGATAGAGCAATTGGCCGTTCGCGACCCCGAAGCGTTGGAAGCCGCGCGAATAAAATACTTGGGTAAAAAAGGAGCGATCAACGCGCTGATGGACGATTTCCGGAACGTGCCTGCCAACCAGAAGCGGGAGGTAGGCATGCGGGTGAACGAGTTAAAAACGAAGGCCGCCGAGAAAATCAAAGCCCTCAGAGCGGTGTTTGAAGGGGGCGGCGGACCCGACAGCGGGATCGACCTGTCTCGTACGGCTTACCCCGTGCCCTTGGGCACGCGCCACCCCATCTCCCTCGTGAAAGAGGAGATCAACGATATCTTCAAGCGGCTGGGCTTCTCGATTGCCGAGGGACCGGAGGTGGAGGACGACTGGCATGTCTTCTCGTCACTCAACTTCGCCGACGATCACCCCGCGCGCGATATGCAGGATACGTTCTTTATCCAGAACGACCCGCAGATTGTGTTGCGTACCCATACCTCTTCGGTACAGACCCGGGTAATGGAGAGAACATCGCCCCCCATACGGATCATATGCCCCGGCCGCGTGTACCGTAACGAGGCGATCTCGTACCGCGCGCATTGCTTTTTCCACCAGGTGGAGGCGCTCTATATCGACAAGGAGGTGTCGTTTGCCGACCTGAAGCAGGCGCTTCTCTTCTTCGCGAAGGAGATGTTTGGCGAGGAGACCAAGATCCGGCTGCGCCCCTCCTACTTCCCGTTCACCGAGCCAAGTGCCGAGATGGATATCTCCTGTAACATCTGCGGAGGCAAGGGGTGCCCCTTCTGTAAACATACCGGGTGGGTGGAGATCCTGGGATGCGGCATGGTGGACCCCAACGTACTGGAAAATTGCGGGATCGACAGCAACGAGTATACCGGCTATGCCCTCGGGATGGGAATTGAACGGATCACCAACCTGAAGTACCGGGTAAAGGATCTGAGGATGTTCTCAGAGAACGATACGCGCTTCCTGGAGCAGTTCCAGGCAGCTCATTAAAAAAAATCGAATTATGATGCGAGTGACCTATTTGATCGTTTTGCTGATGCTCACCATCGTCTCCTGCGCGACCGCGCAAAAAACGACCCGGGTGAATGCCATCAAAGCCAATAACTACGGTGTCATCTACTCCCTGCCGAAAACATCGTTCGAGATTGACCTGCTGGTGAAGAAGACCACCTACCACCGGGGCGACTTCTACCCCTACGCGCAACGCTACCTGGGGATTAACAACCCCATCACGGAAGACAAGGTGGTTTACACGCTGGAAGATATCACCGTAACCAATAAAGGGATACCCGATAAGGAGAACTCCTACATGGTAGAGTTCCGGGGAAGGACGGTGGAACCGTTTGTCTACCTCCGGGAAGATGGGCTGATTGCCACGATCAATGCCGAGCCGGAGAGTGAAGCCCCGGCGGCTAAATCGCTGCCCGAGGGAACCCGCCCTTCGGTGAACCCGCGCCGTTACCTGTCGCAAGAGACGTTGATGGCCGGCTCTACCGCGAAGCAAGCCGAGCTGGTGGCGCGGCAGGTGTTCGACCTGCGCCGGAGCCGAAGCGATATCCTGTCGGGCGAAGCCGAAAGCATGCCGCCGGACGGGAATGCCTACAAGGTGGTGATGGACGAGATCGACGCCCAAGAGAAGGCCCTCACGGAGCTGTTCGCGGGGAGCGTGGAGACGGAGTACCTGACAACCACCTACACGGTAATCCCCGGCGACGCCGATATCCAACAGCGGGTGATCGCCCGTTTCTCGGAAAAGCTGGGACCGGTGGATGCCGACAACCTCGCGGGGGAACCCATTCTCCTGACACTCCAAAGCAAGACGCCAAAGGTGGAGATGCAGCTTTCCGAACGGGATATGAAGCGGCTGGAAGACAAGCTCAGCGAAGGAATTGTCTATAACGTGCCGGGGAAAGCCCGCTTGATGATTGAATTCCGGAACGACGTGCGAAAAGAGATGGAGGTAGACGTGGTGCAGTACGGTTCACAAGACGTTCTGGTGAAGCGGATGTTCGAGAACCAGAAGCAACCCGTACGGGTTTATTTTTACCCCGAGCTGGGGGCTATACAACAAATCATACAGTAATCCCATACCCTATGAAACCGACATGTTTAAAATAATCATTAAACACCCGAAGGGAATGATTATTTAAAATATCAAAGGTTCCATACACCGACAAGAAAAAAATAAAATAATCGTATGAAACGAGCAGCTAAATACATGCCTTTTATCATCGCCCTCCTGGTAATAGGATGGGGATTGCTCCCTTCCTGCAAGGGGTTCGGCACGCGCGATACCACCGCGATCGTGTTCGATAGCATCGTTGTACGGCAACATGTACCGCTTTTGTTGGAAAACGACACTACGATGCCGTATGCCGACGTGACGGTTTCTTACA
>JBBACU010000357.1:0-2932 GCA_041656815.1 Proteiniphilum sp. | reverse complement strand
ACCCAGCGTGAAGATATCCACCCCGCTGTCGGCCGTGATCTCCTTGAGCGAAACACCCAGGTAAGCGCACGCGTTCGCGACGCGTGTACCATCCATGAACAGGTACATATCGTGTTGATGAGCCAGGTCGGCCAGGGCTTTCACCTCTTCGGGGGTGTACACCGTTCCCAACTCGGTGGTCTGCGAGATGGCGATTACTTTCGGTTGGGAGTGATGTTCCACGCCGAAGCCATGGAGATGGGGCCGGACCAAATCGGGGGTGAGCTTGCCATCCGGGGTAGGAATCTCTTTCAATGCTGCTCCCGTCAGCTTCACGGGTGCCCCGCACTCGTCCACCGCGATGTGCGCGGTCGCCGCGCACAGGATGGAATGAAAAGGCAAGGTGCATGCTTGCAAGGCTACCACGTTGGCACCCGTCCCGTTGAACAGGAAAACCGGTTCAATCTCGCTATCTTCAAGCAGCGAACGGATCAGTCCTTCAGCTTCTCCTGTCCACCGGTCGCCCCCGTACGCGATGGCGTGATCGTTATTGGCAGCCAACAAGGCCTCCATGACCCGAGGATGCACCCCGGAGTGGTTATCACTTCCAAAACTTCGCATGAATACGTATTTTAACACTGCAAAGATACGACCTTTTTCGGTTGAATCGGGCAGACTTTATCTTATCACGCGTGAACTTATCACACGCGAAATCGGGGAAACCCGAAATTATCGGTAAAATTACCCCAAATTTGCCAGTAGGAACTTCCGGATCTCCTCGGGTTGCACCTTCTTCCGGCGGGCATAATCGACGACCTGCTCTTCCGATATCTCCCCGATCCCGAAGTACTTGGATTCCGGACTGGCGAAAAAGAGGCCGCTTACCGAGGCGTTGGGGTACATCACCCCGTTCTCGGTGAGGGTGATACCGATTTCTTTTGTCCCCAGCATGTCATGCAACTCGAAGTTGGTCGTTTGATCCGGAATGGAGGGATACCCCACGGCAGGCCGGATTCCTTGGAACCTCACGGCGAACATTTGTTCCGCGGTGATATCCTCGTCGGCGGCGTACGCCCAGTATTCCCGGCGCACTTTCGCGTGCAGCCATTCGGTAGCCGCCTCGGCAAGGCGGTCGAGCAGCGACTTGAGCAGGAGACCCTTGTACGCGTCCTCTTCGTCGTAACGGTCGAGCAGGTCGTCAGCTCCATCGCCCGCGGTGACGGCAAACGCGCCGATATAATCTTTTTTCCCGGATTCCTTGGGCGCGATAAAATCGCTCAGGCACAGGTACTCGTTCTTGGGCACTTTTTTCTGCTGCCGCAAGAAGGGGAAGGGCACCCCATCCACAAAGATCGTATCGTCCTCGCTGTACGCCTCGTAGAGCCCGAACACCGCTTTCACGAATTCCACCTTCTTCTCCGCCAGCTCTTGCAACAGCGCCCGCGCGTCGTCATACAGTTTCGCGGCCTCGCGCGCCTTATCCACTTCATCATCCTTGAACGATGCCAGCCACGCCTCTCGGGCTGCTTCGTCCTGCTCCTCCTTGAAGAGGGCGTGGAATCTCCCGGTCAGGTTCCATGCCGGGAAGAAAAACTTCCAGTCGATATAGGGCGTGATCTCCTCGATCGTTATCTTGTCCAGTTTCACTCGTCCGAGCGTCGCGGGCACGGGTGCCTCGTACCGGCTCCAGTCGGGCGTGAACGCGTTGGCCCGCGCCTCGGCCAAGGAGACCAGTTCCGTTTTCTTCTCTAAACGGCTGTCTCGCAGTTGCTGGTATTCTTCCCTCACCTTATGGAGGAAGCCATCCTTGTTTTCAAGGCTGATGAGGTTGGCCACCGCGGACGGGCTTTGCGACGCGTCCTTGACGTGCACCACCCCTTGGCTGTATTTGGGTTCAATCTTTAGGGCGGTGTGCAGTTTCGAAGTGGTAGCTCCACCAATCAGCAGCGGCACCTTGAAGCCCGCCTTCTCCATCTCGGTTGCCACCACGCCCATCTCTTCCAGCGAGGGAGTGATCAGGCCGCTTAGCCCTATAATATCGGGTTTCTCTTGGATGGCTACTTCAAGAATTTTCTCGGGAGGCACCATCACCCCAAGGTCGATGATCTCGTAGTTGTTGCACGCCAGCACGATGCCCACGATATTCTTCCCGATATCGTGCACATCGCCCTTCACGGTCGCGAGTAGTATCTTTCCCGCGTTCTTTGCCTCGTCGCCCGATGCTTTTTCCGCCTCCAGCACCGGTTGCAAGATGGCTACCGCCTTCTTCATGGTGCGGGCCGCTTTCACCACCTGCGGGAGAAACATCTTTCCGGAACCGAAGAGGTCCCCCACCCGGTTCATCCCGTCCATCAGCGGCTTATCAATAATATCTACCGCGCGCGGGTACGCCTTCAATGCTTCGGCGATATCCTCCTCCATGTAATCGCTGATTCCCTTTACCAGTGCGTGGCTTAACCGCTCTTCGAGGGAAAGGGCGCGCCACTCTGCCATTTTTTCTTCGCCGCCATCGGTTTGCTTCTCCCCTTTTACCTTCTCGGCATACGCCATCAGCCGTTCGGTCGCGTCGTCGCGCCGGTTGAGCACCGCGTCTTCAATCAGTTCTTTCGCGTCTTCGGGGATATCCTCGTAGATAACGGACTGTGCCGGGTTCACGATCCCCATATCCAGACCCGCCTTGATGGCGTGGTAGAGAAACGAGGAGTGCATCATATCCCGGACGGCGTCGTTGCCGCGGAAAGAAAACGAGAGGTTGCTTATCCCGCCGCTCACTTTGGCGTGGGGCAGGTTCTCTTTTATCCACCGCGTGGCGTTGATAAAGTCCACCGCGTAGTTCTGGTGCTCCTCGATCCCCGTGGCAATGGCCAGCACGTTGGGGTCGAAGATGATATCCTTGGGGTCGAACCCGTTCCCGGTAAGCAGGGCGTAAGCCCTCCCGCAAATCTCTATTCGC